>JAHIUG010000015.1 GCA_018817245.1 Patescibacteria group bacterium
AACGAAGTGGATGTTTCTAATGTTAAAGTAGGACAAAAAGCCACACTTACTTTTGACGCAGTGCAAGATCTCACGATTGCCGGAAGTGTAAGTGAGGTTGATATGGTGGGAACAGTCAGCCAAGGCGTTGTAACTTACGCGATAAAAATTGCATTTCTCACTGAAGATGAACGAATCAAATCAGGCATGACTGTTTCAGCTTCAATTGTGACTGATATGCGATCAGATGTGGTGATTGTGCCAAATACCGCGATTCAAAGTTCAGTTGGTTCTGCTTATGTGAGCATACTGGAAGGCGTGCCTCTAAACTCAAGTTCCACTGGTAGCGGTGTTCCCTCTGAAACATTACCGAAGAATGCACCTGTCACAACCGGCCTTTCAAACGACCAATACACAGAAATTATTGAGGGGTTAAATGAGGGCGACCCAGTTATTGTTCGCACGATTCAGCCAACGAGCTCAACTACCAATCAAACTGCGGCAAGCGGCGCATCGCAGAATAGCACTATGCGTATTCCCGGTGTAAGCAGTATGGGATCAGGAGGCTTTACCGGCTCTATGATGCGAAGATAATATTTTATGATAGAAATCCGTGACATCATAAAGGAATATACAAATGGCAAGGAAAAAACTCGTGTTTTGAAAGAGGTGAGTTTTCAAATTCAAAAAGGCGAGTTTGTTGCGATTATGGGTCCTTCAGGATCTGGAAAGTCCACTCTCATGCACATCATTGGCGCTCTTGATACTCCCACATCAGGGACATATCTTCTCGATGGTCAGGATTTATCAGAACTGCCGGCTGATGATCTTGCGCGCATTCGCAAAGCTAAAATCGGCTTTGTCTTTCAGGCATTCCATCTTTTACCGCGAGCAACTGTTCTGCGAAATGTAATCCTGCCTCTTATTTACGCAAAGGTTGGAAGTGAAGAGCGCGCAAAGCGAGCAAAGCAAGCGCTTTTGGATGCGGGTCTGGATGAAACACATCACCTTCATCTTTCCAATCAGCTTTCCGGCGGCCAGATGCAACGTGTGGCAATTGCTCGAGCGCTGGTAAATGATCCTGCGATAATTTTGGCTGATGAACCAACCGGAAACCTGGATTCCAAAACCGGAGATCTGGTTCTTGAAACATTTAAAAAATTACATGATCAAGGTCGCACGGTTGTACTTATTACTCATGAACCTTATGTTGCCGAGCACGCTGAACGAATTATTGTAATTAGAGACGGCATGATTGTTGAGGATCGAAAAAATACAAAACTATGAAAATTTCAGACATGTTCCAAGAAGTGTATCTTGGTATTTCTTCAAATAAAATCCGTTCAGGCTTGACAATGCTCGGAATTGTTATTGGAATCGCGTCAGTTATCGCAATGCTTTCAATTGGTGGCGGCGCAAAAGCTCAAATTGAAAATAATATTCAAGCCATCGGATCAAATCTTTTAATGGTTATGCCCGGAGCCCAACGCGGCATTGGCGCTTCTGTAAACGCGGGACGAGGCACGGCACAAACTTTGACAATCGAAGATTCAGAAGCGCTGAAAAACGCTCCTGGTGTTGATAGTGTTGCTCCGGAATCCTCGCAGCGCTATCAGATTACTGTTGCCGGTAAAAATACAAACACACAGACAATTGGCACAACACCCGCTTATATGAACGTACGCAATGTTTCGGTGGAGTTGGGCTCTTTTTTTACTGACACCCAAGTTGCTTCGCGATCAAAAGTTGCTGTTATCGGCCCCACAACTCTTATTGATTTATTTGGCGAAGGCGCTAATCCGGTTGGGCAACGCATCCGAATCAAGGGAATGGAATTCACAATTGTCGGCGTTACCGCTGCTAAAGGCGGTTCGGGTTTTTCAAATTCAGATGATGTCGTTATTGTTCCGATTTCCACCATGTCCACTTTTTTAAGCGGCAGCAAAAATATCAGCACCATTGGCATAAAAGCAGTGGATCAGGAATCAATGACTTTGGCGCAGGAAGAAATCACAGCTTTGCTTTTAGCGCGCCACAATATTCCTTCACCGGATAACGCCGACTTCAGTGTCTTAAACCAATCAGACCTTGTTGACGCAGTTTCAAGCGTGACCGATACATTTACAGCGCTGCTCGCTTCCATTGCCGGCATATCGCTTTTAGTTGGCGGAATAGGCATTATGAATATGATGCTCACAACTGTTACAGAGCGCACGCGCGAAATCGGTTTGCGACAAGCTATTGGCGCAGAAAGAATAGAGATTATAAGCCAATTCCTCGGCGAAGCAGTCCTCCTTACGCTCATGGGAGGTTTTCTTGGAATCGTTATGGGCTATGGCATTTCACGAGTAATCAGTTCGCTTATGCAAACACCAACTGTCGTTTCGTGGTCGTCAATTACTCTTGCCTTTGGAGTTTCCGCGGCAATCGGTCTTATTTTCGGATTTTATCCGGCGCGACAGGCAGCACAGCTCAATCCTATACAAGCATTACGATATGAATAAATCTTAAATTAACTATTATTCTTTTCTTTTATATTTATGACCAAATCAAAACTTACTGTTCCAATTATTATCGCCGTACTACTTGTTGGCGGCGGCGCGTTTTATAGTGGTATGCAATATTCAAAATCACAAAGCGGAACTTTTACGCCGCCTCAAATGGGACAAACACGCGGTGAAGGTCGCGGCATGTTTGTTGGTGCTCCCGGAGCAGCTCAAGCAAGAAATGCCGGCGGTATGGCAACAGGCGAAATTGTTGCCAAAGATGCTGACAGCCTCACACTCAAATTAAACGACGGAGGTTCAAAAATTATTTTTCATTCATCTTCAACAACGATCACGAAAATGGCAACAATCTCGATCGATGAAATCTCTGAGGGCACAAACGTTATGATTACGGGAACTGCAAATCAAGACGGAAGCGTAACAGCAAACTCAATCCAAATTCGCTCTGCAGATGAAATGCGCAGATTCCTGACACCTCCTCCGGAAGATCAAGTAAAAACTGAATAATAATCAAAGAAAAACAATCGCGCAACGTGATTGTTTTTTTTGCACATAGCCCTAAAAGCTCAGACATGGACCGAATAATATAAGCAAAAGAGGATTGACAAATCCCCTATTTTTTTCTAATGTTCTGACATTAGTTCTTTACTTAAACCCGTTAACTAGGAGGTTCTGATGTGGAAGAAGTTTAACGCTAATGAGATCGTAGGTGTGGAGATCAAGGGCGATTCATTCGCTCCGCCAACACGGTGGTGGAATCATTTTTTCCTGGCCCTCTGGGGTTGGACCACGGTTGCCGTATTCCAGGTGATTAGACCCATTCATACTCTAAATGGCTATCGTATCGGCTATAAGCCTTTCAAAGGCCCAGCTCGTGTGATGAGCAAGGCTCTCAAAGATGATCCGATGTTCCGAATGAAGATCGGCCACGAGGACTGTATCTTCTTCGCAATCGATCTGAACGGAGAGGAAGTACCCATCGAACTGGTAAAACGCACTCATAACAAAGATCCCGAATACAAAGGCATCCCTCTCTACTAAAAAAACGCACCCAACTAACGGGTGCGCTTTTGTTTTTTATTCGGATTCAAGATCTGCTACTTGACCCTCAGCAAATGACAATTGTCTTTTTAGTGCCTGCAGTCTTTCGCTCACTGCCGATTCTGCTTGAGTTGGTTCACTATCCGTAGCTCGTCTGGCCTTTATGGCACGATATTCTTCTTTACACTTCCGTATTTCTTCTTTACATGATTCAACTTTTTTATGAGCTTGCTCGAGCTCACTGAAAGATTCTGGGGTCTTAGACTCTCCTCCCAATCCTGAAGGCTTAATAAGATCAATTCTTTCTGCGCTCATATTGTTTGAGAATAATAATTAACAAATCGAGTTTTTATCCTACACTTACAGCCTGCTGATTTTCGAGTTCCTTCAACTCAGCCTCTAAGGAGTTTACCTTTTCATCTAATTCACGAAGAACATCGTTTAATTCGTGTATACTTTCCAACAATACCGCCTCAGCCTTGGTTGGTTTTCGTAACATGGACGCCTCCACCACATCCCAACCCAGCATTCGTGCGCGCTCAAAGGCTAAATGTGACAGAGCATCATGGCCCTCCCAACAGGCTCTGCAGATTTCTTCAAATTTTTTCAATTCTTTTTTAGTGTGCTCTAGCTCAAAACGGACATCCCCCATACCTTCGAGCTTCCACTCCCCCATACCTGTGGGCCCCGGCTCAGGTTGTTTATTTTCACCTCTTGCTTTCGCAAAAGACCCTGAGGGAGAATGTTCTTCGTGTTTCATATTGATTTATGATCAACTATTATTTCTTTAATCTTTTTCTAACAGACTTCAGTTCGGACTTATCAGCAGAAGCCTGCTTACTCTTATTAAAATCATTAATTTTCTTCAATAAAAGCCTACCCTGCTTTTGACCTTTTTTCAATTCCTCACGAACGCTTTTTAATTCTTCAAGCAGATTGATCTTTTTTGCAGCAAGTTGATTCTTCTTCTTTGAAGATTTCATATAATACAGGGCTAATTAAATGAATATTATTATATTCAGGATAACATGATTGATAATAAAAAAACAACCGCGCTTTACGGTTGTTCTTCGCTGGCAGGGGATGAGGGGATCGAACCCCCGTATCAGGTTTTGGAGACCTGCGTTCTACCACTGAACTAATCCCCCAGAATATATTACTTATTTAAGATCTAATCGTTTTAAAAGAGCTGTATAAGCAGAACCGAACTGTTTTAGTTTTTGTTCTCTTTTACGTGCCAAATCTTCATCCGAATATGCTTCGAAATAAATTCTTTTAATCGGCCGCCTATTTTTAGTTGATTTTACACGACCATCTTCGTGATCTGATAACCTCTGTTCAAGGCTGGCTGTAAAACCAACATAGAATCCATGATCTTTTCCTGATTGTAGAAGATAGACGTAATACATGTGACTGCGTTTTTGATGGCAGGGGATGAGGGGATCGCCCCGCCCTTTGCGAAGGGCGGGGTTGGAGACCTGCGTTCCTTGCCCCGCCTCTCTTGAGAGGCTGTGGTACCACTGAACTAATCCACCCAATTCAATTTGCCAGCAAATAGTAGCAGAATTTGCAGTTAAAATCAAGGGGATGAACATATGCCCACATTCTAATATCAATGCACCACCCAACGATCCTTTCAAAACTCCGGTAGATTGTCCTTTAACATTTGACCCTGAACGACTTTGAACAACCAAGCCAACAAGAAAACATCGGACGGCGATTTTCTGTGGGTGGCAAGGTTGTTTTACTTATAATTAATATTGATCAATGTTTTTACGGTTTATTATCCAATCGCAATATATCAAAAGTTCGAATCAAATATCCGAAAACCCACCAGAAACCTCCTATCGGCAATTTTTGGTGGGTTTATAATTTTGTTGTTTTAGTATATTAAATGGTGCATCCACAAGTTGAATACACATCTGCCACCGCGAATGTGATAGGATCCAAAGATATGTCATTAGGTTTACAACGAGGGCAAGTTAAACTCGTGCCCTATAATCCAGAATGGGCGGATTTATTCGAATTAGAGAAAAATGCGATCAAGCAAGCTTTTCGCGAAAAAATTCTTGGTATCGAACATATTGGCTCAACCGCAATTCCGGGAATGATTGCTAAACCGATTCTTGATTTTATGATCGCAGTTGATTCATTGGATGAATATGAACTGTACACGCAAGAACTAGAAAAGCTCGGTTATCAATTTCGCAGAGACGAACGATCTGAGCTAGAACATATCCTTTATGTTAAAGGACCTGAGGAAAAACGAACTCACTATCTAAAACTAACCACTTTAGATTCCGGATTCTGGAAAGACCACATCTTGTTTCGAGATTATTTAATAGAGCATCCGGAAAGAGCAAAGAAATATTCAGACTTAAAACAAAAGCTTCTTGAAAAACACGGTGGAGAAAGGGAGAATTACACAAAGGAAAAGGAAAATTACATCAACGAGACGCTGGAGCTTGCGCTAAAAGGATCCCAATCTCTTCAATAATATTCTGTTATGAAAAAAGAAATGATGCCCGAGGCAGAAAATGCCAAGGAAAAATTCGAGCTTGAGCTTGATATTAAATTCGGCATTGATTTCGAAGAAAATCGAGTTGGAGGAGTTCTTCATGAAATGGATTGGTACGATTCACATGGCTATAGGCCCAAACTTCCAAAAGGAATCGATCGAACAAGCAGCGAACAAGATATTCAAAAAGCTGTTGAAGCAGAATATTCAGAAGATGATTTTCAAGAAGTAGAGGCGCTCCTCAATGATTTAAACGAAACTCTTTCTGAAGTGAGCGCAAAGTTAGAGAGAATTTTCGGTGACAAATCCCCTGCTAAGCTGGAAATAAATCTCACAAAATATGGAATGGGCGGCTCTTATCATCCACCAGATGGAATGACTTTAAATGCCGATGTAAAAAAAGAGCATTTGAGAAAAACCGTTGTGCACGAGCTAACTCATCTTTTTGCGCAGCCATACATCGAAAAATACGACATTGCTCATTGGGATAAGGAGCGGATCATAGATCTAATTTTGAATTCTGATGAATTCACTTTTGTAAAATACAATTCCTGGCAGCCAGATTATCGAGGAGCGGAAAAACACATCGATCCTCTATTTAAAAAACATTTCTTCCAAAACCCGGATGATTTTTTCGCGAAAATGAAGAATGCTGCTAAATAATTGCTATAATAAGATCATGCCTCCAGATTTTGAAAAAATTCGTAGAGAAGAAGCGTTAATCCCACCTCCAGAAATTCCAGAAGAGGAGGTTGAACGCATTCTTAAAAAAACGGAAAGGCCGGCAGGCGAACTTGCTGCCGAGATGGAAGTTGAAAAACCGCCGTCAACTGAAGATCCGGACATTGAACCGGGATTAAAGGAAAAAGCCGCGGAAACAAATCTTGAAGCTATGCGTGATGTTTTTCGTGATATTCAAGATTATGCAGTATTTGCGAGCACTGCCATGTATTTACAGGGTAAAGAAAAACAAATACCGGAATTGTTAGAAAAAAAGCCCGGTGATTTTGATGCAACGGTTTTCAGCGAAGAGTCCCTTAATAAAGTACGCGAGAAACTATCCAATATGCCGGGTGTTAAGTTTGAAAATGATGGTCAATACATTCAGTTTGCAAATGAAAAAGCAAAAGTTTTACGCGGACGTATTCGTCTTGGTGTTGAAAACGACGGAGATCTTAAAGAAGTTGATGTTCCATTTGAAATATTTCTTGACTCACGCATCGTGTCTAAAGAGCTGCCAAGAGAAGAAGCGGCCGGTCTAAAAACTTTGTCGCTCGAAGGTCTTTCCGGTCAGTACATGAATAATTTGAATTACGAAAGCAGGATTAAACGCACGGCTGACAGTGTTTTGGAGCTTCTCGCGAATCCATTAATTAAAGATGAAATAATCGAACAACTCCAAAAAGTAAACGCAGGTCAAGATGCGGATCCGTTACTGCAAAACATTTCAAGCGAGATAGATCTTACGCCGGAACAAATCGGCAGCGTGTACACAAAAATAAAAGAGATGATCGCGCAAAACTACGTTCAATCCGATCCGCGCTTTAATGAAGAGTTAATCGCGCACATACTCGAAATGAAAAATCAGAAAACCAAAATCCCAAAACGCGTCGCAGATCTTGAAAAGCTTCAACAGACTAAGCGAATAGAAGTTTAATTTTCCGAGAAACTTTTTCCATATCGTGGTATTATAATAGCAAATTTTTTGAAAGTTGAAATTTTTGTTAGTTCGTTATGTTTAATCTCATCCTAATTCTTATCGGAGCCCTGCTCTTTGTTGTGCCGCTGATCCTTCTCAAGCGAATTTTTCAAATAGTGGACAAGAGTGAAATCGAAAATCGCAAATATCCTTGGATGATCTTATTGATATTTGTGATATTTTTCTTTATTTCCTATCTCGCGGTTGTTTATTCTTTTGTTTCAGGTGAAACTTCTTATCGTAATTCTTTGCTCGCCTGGATACTTTTTATCGGTTCGATTTTTGTCACTACCGTGTCCTGTATTTTTTATTCCATGGTAAAAAAGATGGACTGTCTAATAAAGAAACGAACATCAGCACTCAAAGCTACATACAAAAAATCTCTGGATCGTGCAAAAGAAGTTCAAAAGCTTAAAGATAATTTTATCTTTGTTGCTGCGCATGAGATAAGAGGACCGGTCACGGCCATAAAATGGGGTTTGGAAAATCTGCGCGATGCGCTTAGTCTCACAAAAATGTGGACCAAAGAGCAGCTGGAAATTCTAAATGATATTGAATCTAGCAATCAAAACTTGGTAGATCTGGTGGACGATCTGCTTGATACATCCAGAATCGAATATGGAACTTTTAAAGTGCAACCCGTTCCTTTTGAGATTGAACCTGTAATACATCAAACAATTCGTGAACTCTCTTATTTTGCAAAATCCAAAAAAGTTGAGATCCAATTTGAAAAACCGCTTCAAAAACTCCCGCAAATTAATGCGGATGATAAACGAACAAAAGAAGTGCTTTCGAATTTACTAAACAATGCCATCAAATTTAGTAATGGACATCATATTGTAAAAATTAAGGCTGAAAAAATAAATGGCAAGATCCGAATAAGCGTATCAGACAACGGCATCGGCCTTAGCAAACAAGACATACTCAAGCTGTTTAAAAAATTCTCGCGCATTGAAACAAAAGCCACGAAGGACATTGCAGGGACAGGTCTTGGTCTGTTTTTATGCAAACAAATCATAGACAAGATGCGCGGCAAAATTTGGGCTGAAAGCGAAGGTCGCGGCAAAGGTTCAACTTTTTGGTTCGAACTTCCTACCAAATAAATTATGCCATCCAAGATAAAAAGAGCGGCTTACGTACGAAACTTTATTTTTGGCGTGGAAGACAGTCTGGTTTCAACAGTTGGACTGGTTTCTGGAGTGGCAGCTGCTGGAGTTGATCGCTCCACCATCTTTATCACCGGTCTAATCCTGATTGTGGTGGAAGCGCTGTCCATGGGTGTGGGAAGTATGCTGTCTGAGACTTCGGCTGAAGAATTTATTTTCCGCAAAATAAAATCCGACAGTCATCCAACTATCGGCGGTCTCATAATGTTCATATCGTATTTTGTAGCCGGTTTCATACCGCTCATTCCATACATTTTATTTGATGTCACCCAAGCTTTCCCGCTTTCAATTCTCGCTTCACTCGTGGCCTTGTTCCTTCTGGGATATGTGAGCGCGCGATTTTACAAAGCACGAGTTCTCAAAAGCGGCGTTCGGATGTTGGTTTTGGGTGGTCTTGCCATCTTTGCAGGCGTGCTCGTGGGTTCGCTCCTTCGTTAATATATAACCCATCTAATGTGCTATAATTCATTAAATAAAAATTGAAACAACATAATCAAAAATCTATGTTCAAACCAAAATTAATTATCGGTTTTTTAGTAGTTATTTTATTGGTAGGAGTTGCGGCGTATTCTCTATTTATATTAGGGGTTGAGGAAAAAACAAAAGCAGTCCACGGTCATAGTGTAAAGGATACGGAAATTGAGGCTGTAGCAGAAGCTGTGTCAATGATAAAAAGAGGGGTTTCAGATCCGGATTACGTCTTATTATTTTCCACAGCAGGGTATGATTCAGAAACAGTTTTGAAAGAAGTTAACAGGCTGTTGCCTCATACCAAAATTTATGGCAGCACCTCCATGTTGAGTGTCATAACCAAAGACGGGTGGCATGAGGGAGCTAAAGGCTCATTGGGCATGATGGCTATATCTTCTCCAAAAATAACATTTGGTGTGGGTGGAGCTAATATTGATGATTATACTTCAGCCAAAGAGGCAGGAAGCGCGGCAATCCAAAATGCAATAAAAAACGCTGAAAAAGAAGGGAGCTACCCTCAGCTTGTTTTGATGACCTCTGCCCCGGGTAATGAAGAAAAAATAATTGAGGGAATAGAAGATGTTATCGGTTGGGGAATTCCGATAATTGGTGGCAGCTCCGGGGATAATGATTTAACCGGACAATGGAAGCAGTTTGTTAATCACAAGGTTTACAGTAATGGCGTGAGCTTAACAGCTGTTTTTACAGACTTGAAAATTGGCTATGCTTATGAAGCTGGCTATGAAAGGAGCGAGGCACAAGGCACCATCACTAAAGCTGAAGGCAGGGTTATAAATGAAATTGATAATAAGCCGGCAGCTGAAATTTATAACGAATGGTGTGACGGTTGTGTGGCTGAAAAACTTGAAACAGGTGGCCCGATATTATCAGAATCAACTTTTTGGCCTTTAGCAAAAATGATTGATACTGTAACAGGAATCTATTATCTTTCAATCCATCCGTTATCAATTGATGCGGGAGATAAGAGTTTAACTGTTTTTGCAAATGTAATGGAAGGTGATAAAATTTTGTTAATGCGCGGAGGCTGGCAGCTCCTGCTTGATAGAGCAAAACAAACTCCGCAAAAAGCGTTGTTAAGTGAGGAAATTGTTATAGGAGAACCAATTTTCGGAATTTACACATATTGTGCTGGAACAATGCTTGGGATTCCACCAGAAGAAAGGGTAAAAATACCTTCATTAGTATCAGAAGCCATAGGGAAAGACGTACCGTTTATAGGCACATTTACTTTTGGCGAGCAGGGTCCTTTGGGCTTGGTGAATCATCATGGAAATCTGATTAACTCAATGATTGTCTTTAGTGAATAAGGATAAAGCAAACGATCAAGAATAAAGGATCCCCAAACATAAAACTCAAGGCTTATGTTCAAAAATCTAAAACTGGGCTCTAAATTAATCTTGATAGTTGGATCATTGATAGTATGTAGCGTCGCGATTAGCGGGGTTATCTTCTATTATAATATTGCAAAAAATACATTGACAGAAAGAACTGTAGCTCAATTAGAAAGTATTATTGTATTAAAAGAAAATCAATTGAATTTTTTTGCTGAACGAAGCACAGAAGATATAAAGGGTTTAGCGGATGAAAAGTCCTTAGTAAATAATTTTAAAAAGCTACAAAAAGCTTATGTCAGCCAAGAAGCAGATGGGATGGTCTACTCCGAAAATATAAAGCAATTATTTAAAGAAAGGTTGGCTCACAAAGAAAGTTTTATTGAATTTTTTGCCCTGGATTTAAATGGAAAAATTCTTACATCAACAAATGAAACACGCGTAGGAAAAATTAGGTCAAATGAAATTTATTTTTTACATGGCATAAGAGGAAGTTATTACCAGAATTTTTATTATGATAAAGATTTACATCAACCGGCAATAACAGTTTCCGCCCCAATAAAAAATGATGAAGGAAAGACAATAGGTGTTTTGGCCGGGAGAATTAATATAGAAAAAATTTCTGATATTATTACAGAAAGATCTGGTTTGGGAGAAACCGGAGAAACTTATTTAGTTAATAAGTTTAATCTGTTGGTAAGCAAATCCCGGTTTATAAAAGGAATTGAATTTGAAAAGGTGATTCATACAGAAGGTGTCAAAAATTGTTTAAAAGGAACTTTTGACACATATAATAATGATTATAGAAACATCCCTGTTATTGGCTTACATAAGTGGCTTGCCGAAAAAGAAGTTTGTTTGCTGGCTAAAATCGATCAAGATGAAGTATTTGAGCTGGCTAAAGAGACAAAAAATATTATATTTTTAATTAGCCTGGGAATTATTCTTTTAGCTATTATTCCAGGCTCGCTCCTTTCAAGAAGAATAACAAAGCCAATAGAACATTTGACGGCTACAACTCGGGCGATTGCTGATGGAGACCTGACCAAACGGGCAGAAGTAATCTCCAAAGACGAAATCGGTCAGCTTGCTGCAGCTTTTAATGAAATGACAACCAAGTTAAAAGCATCTTACACGGGTTTGGAAAAGAAAATCAAAGAGAGAACCCTGCAAATCGAACATGAGAAAAGTAAACTTGAAACGACTCTGGAGAGTATAGGTGACGGAGCCTTCGTTGTAGACAAGAAAGGTATTATCACTTTTTTCAATAAAATAGCAGAAGAACTATCCGGATTCAGCGCCAAGGAAGCTCTGGGGAAACCGTACAAGGATATAATAGAAATCGTCAGGGAAAAAGACCGAACAGAAAATTACACTTTTATTGAAACAGCCCTGCAAAAAGGAAAAATCGCCCACATCACTAACCATAGTTTAATGATTACCAAGGACGGGCGTACGATTGCTGTGGCTGATAGCGCCTCTCCGATCAAAAAGCCGAACGGAGAGATTATCGGGTGCATTGGGTGTTCCGTAACGTGACGCGTGAACGCGAAATCGATAAGATAAAAACAGAGTTCATCTCTTTGGCATCCCACCAACTTCGCACCCCTCTCACTTCTATCAGGTGGTTTACCGAAATGCTGCTTTCCACTGATGTCGGGAAAATAAACAAACAACAAAGGGAATTTTTGGAAAGCTCTTATCAATCTACCATTAGGATGAACGATCTTGTCAATGCTCTTTTAAATATTTCCCGTATTGAATCAGCAAGACTGGCTGTAACTCCGGAACCTACTGACCCTGTTCTGTTGTCTAAAGAAATCCTTAATAACCTCAAGCCGCTTGCTGCTGAAAAGAAGCATCAGATAACATTTACAAAACCAAAAGGCCTACCATTGGTTAAGACTGATCCTAAGTTACTTAAAGAAATTTTATCCAATCTTTTGTCTAACTCCATCAAATATACTCCGGAGAAAGGAAAAATAAATTTAACTATATCTGTGAAAGGACCCAATGTGCTTTTTCAGGTAAAAGACAATGGACTTGGCATCCCGAAAGTACAGCAAAATCGGGTGTTTAATAAATTTTTTAGAGGGGAAAACATTGTAAAAATCGATACCAAGGGAACAGGGTTGGGTCTCTATATTGTGAAGAAACTTGTTGAGACATTACAGGGAAAGGTATGGTTTGAATCGGAAGAAAACAAAGGTACGACGTTTTCCTTTACAATTCCGCACGCAGGGATTAAAAAACAGAAGGGCGAAAAAACCCTTGCCTGAGTCTGAATTATGAAAAAACCAAAAATTCTCGTCATTGAAGACGAAGTTAATGTACTAAAAGCCATTAAAAATAAACTGGAGCTTTCCGGATACCATGTTATTGAAGCAACGAACGGCGCAGAAGGACTCGCAGCCCTGGATAAAAAACCTGACTTTATTTTGCTGGATCTTTATTTGCCCCATATGGACGGATTGGAGTTTTTAGAACAGATTAAAAAAAGACCGGCATATAAAGACATCCCCATTGCTATTGTCACTGTTTCACGGGGTAAAGCTGAAATAGCCGAAACCATAGCCGGATCAAATGTGGTGGCCTTTTTTATCAAATCCGATGTTAGATTAAACGAAATTGTGGAGAAGATAAAAGAAATACTTTCTCAAAAGACGTAAGGTTTTTCTTTGAGCTCTAACAAA
>JAHIUG010000016.1 GCA_018817245.1 Patescibacteria group bacterium
ATTCAATCAGATTATATCACATATCACATAGCACGTAACACATAGCACGTAACACATAGCACGTAACACATAGCACGTAACACATAGCACGTAACACATAGCACGTAACACATAGCACGTAACACATAGCACGTAACACGTAACAAATTTCAGAAGATATGCTATGTGCTATGTGTTATGTGTTATGTGAGATTTATGCTAGACTCTCCTCAGAATGAGTAGAGATCTCAAGGTGGATTTTTTGCATCCACAACCTGACCGAGTCGCCCGTCGAACTACCATGATTGTGGCAGTTGTTTTTACGCTAGGCGTTGGGCTTCTTTCAGCCATAGGAGCAGGCGCTTCTTATCGATCTGTCACCAATGGAACCAACGTTTTATTCGAGATTGGCAATCTTCCTGTAATAGCTGACATGAGAAAATTGGTTCTTGGCGAGCAGGCTCAAGCTAACAATCCGATAAGCACAAAGGATGGAAGAATGAACACCTTGGTTTTTGGTGTTGGCGGAAGCGGACACGGCGGCCCTGAACTTAGCGATACGATAATTCTGGTTTCAACCGATCTAAATGACAAACGAGTGGGCATGCTTTCTATCCCCCGCGATTTAGCCTTCCCGTTAGGTGATGGACGCTTTCAAAAAATAAACGCGGTTAATGCTTACGCTGAGCAGGACAATCCGGGAGAAGGCGCAATGATCGCCGCTAAATCAATTGGCAAACTTTTGGATGTGAGAATTGATCATGTAATAAAAATTGACTTTCGCGGATTTGAAAAATTCATAGACACATTGGGTGGTTTGGATATTGATGTAGAGCGCGGCTTTGTTGATGCTTCCTATCCAACCATTGATGATGAATGGCAGACTGTTAGTTTTAAAGCCGGAGAGCAGCACATGAACGGATATCGCGCTTTAATCTACGTTCGCTCTAGGCACGGCAACAATGGTGAAGCCGGAGATTTCGCTCGCAGCCGCAGACAACAAAAAGTTATCGCAGCTGTGGTGGATAAATTGCTATCACTCGGAACTTTGGCCAACCCCGCAAAAATCGCCGAGCTCTGGAGTATCGTCTCATCTCACATTCAAACTGATCTGACAATTTGGGACACGGTTAAGTTGGCGCGATTGGCTTCAAGTTTTAACAATCAACAGTTGTCTATGCGAGTTCTGACAGACGATGTTAATGGAGAACTGGTGCCGGCAAATGTGGATGGTTCATTTATGCTGTTCCCCAAAAAACCCGACTGGTCGGAAATTCGTGTTGTCGCGCAAAATCCGTTTGAGAGTAAAGCGGAGATCGCGGAAATGTTAAAACCCGCGCAAGAGGTACGAGTGGAGATAAAAAACGGCACAACTCGCAATGGTTTTGCCACGCAAATCTCCGCAGAACTTGATCGAAGCGGCTACATAATAACCGAAGTTGGCAACGCGGTTCAGAGAGGTTATGAGCGCACTGTCATCTTTGATCTTACTAACGGGCAACGATTATCTGAACTGGCTCGACTCAAACAATTGCTAAACGCAAACGTATCGACTGTTGAGCCGCTAATATCACCGGACGATCCAAACAAACGCACTGTTTTTACTCAGGGCATGACAGCAGAAAACATTGATGCCACTTCAACCGACTTTCTAATCATATTAGGCGAATCCAGTTTAGGACTAATTACTCCATACGCACAATAATATGCTTTCTAAAAAGAAAAAACATTTTCCGGTCGTTGCAATCGTAGGTCGTGCGAACGTTGGTAAATCAACGCTTTGGAATCGACTTATAGAATCACAACGCGCAATTGTATCAAAAGTCCCGCACACCACGCGGGATCGTAATTTTGGTTTGGCGATTTGGCGCGGTACTGCTATCGAAGTTGTAGACACCGGAGGATTGGATGCGGAACAAGGATCGGAAATCGGACGAGGCATTTTGCAACAGGCTGAGTTGGCTATTGCAGAAGCGGACATAGTCCTGTGTGTTGTGGACGCGGAATCAGGCGTACTCATACAAGACAATGATTTGGCGCGACATCTTCAAAAACTTAACAAGCGAGTGATCTTGGTTGCCAACAAAATCGATCATCCTAAAAAAATGTCAATGGCTTCTACCAAGGAAATGTTTAAACTTGGTTTGGGAGAGGCCCAGTCAATTTCCGCGGCAACCGGACGAGGCGTTGGAGATTTATTGGATGTTGTATACGAAGAGCTTGCCAGAATGAACAGGCAACCACAGCCAATTGAGGTTGAAGAAGGAATACGCTTGGTGATTATGGGTCGCCCTAATGTTGGCAAGTCTTCTTTAATGAATGCCATTTTGGGTGAGGAGCGTGTGATCGTATCCCCTGTCGCGCACACTACTCGCGAACCGCAAGACACTTCTTTTGAGTGGCGTGGTGAAAAAATAATATTAGTAGACACAGCCGGGATGAGACAACGTGCCAAGGTTGATCGCGGGATAGAAGAGGCTGGCGTTGAACAAAATAAAAAAGCTCTTACTAAGGCTGATATTGCGCTCCTCGTTCTTGATGCTACAAAAGGCCCATCATCCCAAGACAAACATTTGGCCGGTCTGCTTAAAGACGCGGGTCGCGGAGTTATTTTAATAGCAAACAAATGGGATCTTGTGGAAGACAAACAAACCATGTCCACAAAAGAGTATGAGATGGATATACGACGCGCTTTTCCATTTTTAGTATGGGCGCCAATGATTTTCGTTTCAGCAAAAACAGGCTTACGAGCGAACAAGGTCCTTGATCTTGCGTTTAAAATTCGAGAAGAGAGACGACGAAAAATTACTTACAATGCTTTGCAACGCTTTTTGAAAAATTCGATTGGGCACCAAAAGCCGCTTCCGGACTCAGGACCAAAAGCTCCTAGAATTTATGATGCTGTCCAGCTTGGTATTAATCCACCTTCATTCAAAATTAATGTAATCGGTGATAAAGTTGGTTTAAGTACTTCTTGGTTACGCTACTTTGAAAATCGTCTGCGAGAAAAATTCGGTTTTGAAGGCACGCCGATATTTGTTAAAACCCGTGGAATCGCAACTCCAAAAGATGACACGCAATCCCAAGTAAAAAAACCCAAAGCCAAAAAACCTTGGGGCAGAAAGAAAAGACCAATCGGTCGTAAAGGAGCGAGATATTAAAAATTTCCAACTTAAAATTTCCAATTTCCAAACGTTGTTTGAGAATTGGGACTTGAAAATTGAAAATTGAAAATTATGAAATTAATAATAGGCCTAGGCAACCCTGGAGAAACATACGAACATACTCGGCACAATGTTGGGGGCGCGGTTGTGGATCTTTTGATTGAGAGATTGGATCTGAAATTGAAAAAAGACACGAAAAGACATGCTGAGTTCATAAAAACTGAGGCGGACGGAGTTTCTGTGGTCATCGCAAAACCAACCACTTTCATGAACGCATCCGGGAGCGCGGTTCAGGCTCTTGCTTCATATTATAAGGTGGAGCCAAAAGATATTTTAGTTATTCAGGATGAAATGGATTTGTTGCCCGGTAAATTATCTTTTTTAACAAAACGAGGAGCTGCCGGACACAACGGAATATCTGATATTCAAGAAAAGCTGGGCAGCAAAGAGTTTGACCGTCTTCGCATTGGAATTGGGCGCCCCGGCACTCGCATAAAAACTGAGGATTGGGTTTTAAATAAACCCAATAAGAAAGAGGAGGCGCTCATTAATTCGACTTTAGAAAAAGCCGGTGATGCGGTTTTAGACTGGGCAATCGACGGCGTGAACAAAGCAATGAACAAGTGGAATACCAGCCCATCGTACTAATAAAACAAATCCTCCCCTTGATCAGCTTAAGGGGAGGTTGGAGGGGTTAATTCCACCAACATCTATCCGAACTGAATACAGTAACCCATCTTAACCCAAGATGGGGATTTTTTGGATGAGCTCTCTCCACTTCGGTCGAAATAACAAAAGTTTAGTAATTCGTTAGGCTCTAGACTAGTAAACTCCTTGATATAATAGAGTTATGCTCGTCAACAAAGCCAAAATATCAGATTATAAAATTAAAAAAATAATTAAGCACTTCTGCCATGACATCACGGCCGATAAAACGGCGGGTCTGACGGGCATGAATCGCAACACGATCAACCACTGGTATTTGGTTTTTCGCAAAGCGATTTATGCCTGGCAGCACAGAGAGTTCGAACAAATATTCGGTGAAGCAGAAGTCGATGAGAGTTATTTTGGAGCGAAGCGAATACGCGGGTTTAGAGGCAAGCTCAAACGCGGACGCGGAACCTTGAAGCAGCCGGTATTCGGAATATTCAAGCGGAACGGCAGGGTTTATACGGAAATCGTACCAAACTGCAAGAAAGCTGTCCTTCAGGCTATTATTAAGGGAAAAGTCGATTCTTCAACGATCATCTACTCTGACAAATGGCGCGGCTACGATGGATTGGTAGACGTGGGCTATAACAGGCACTTTCGGGTGAACCACGGCAAAAATGAGTTTTCAAAGGGCAGAGGTATTCATATCAACGGCATTGAGAATTTCTGGAGCTTTACGAAACGGAGACTGGCAAAGTTCAACGGGGTGAAGCGCTACTTCGATCTTCATCTCAAGGAATCCGAATGGCGATACAGTCGTGAAGCTGATGACCTCGAGCGAGAACTATGGCATATTATAAAATGGTACTTAAATTAGTGAGTTTGCTAGTCTAGAGCC
>JAHIUG010000017.1 GCA_018817245.1 Patescibacteria group bacterium
AGTATTCCTTACGTGAAGGCATAGACATTCTGGACATAGCAGAGAGGCTTTTTATGATTAAAAACCTTCTAATGCTAGACTCAGATTTTATATGACACAACGAATGCCCTTTCACTTAGATTTTAGATGAGTTGATTCGGTGCCCTTGTGTTTAAACGACTTCTTACTATATACTCTTGCCAATTCAATCAATGCTGCCTACAGCTAAATAATGTCCCAATATGCCATTAACACCAGAACAAATCACACATTTTAAAGATCGTCTTTTGGCTGATAAAGCTCAACTCGAACAAGAGTTGGAAGATTTTGGCTCAAAGGATCCAACCCGTCCCGGCCGATATATTGCAGACTATCCGGAGAGTGGTAGTAATTCCAGCGATGATAACGCAGCAGAAGTTGCTGACTATTCCGATGAAATATCCATTGAGGCACGACTTGATAAAGAAGTAAAAGACACTAACAAGGCTCTTGAATCTATTGAGAAAGAGACCTATGGGACATGCAAATATTGCAATAATGACATTGACCTAAAGCGACTCGAGGCGCGCCCAGCATCATCAAGCTGCATAAAGTGCAAAAAGGTTTTGACACAAGAGATGTAACATGCGAAAGAACGTACTTTATCTGTTAGGCTTGATTGCCTTAGTCGCAGCTGATCAATTTACAAAGTTTTATATATTAAAACAGCCCTCATATGACGGGCTGGTTTTAATTCCGGGTGTTCTTAAAATCATAAAACACCAAAACTACGGAATCATTGCAAACGTCCCACTACCAATGTGGTTAATCCTCGTTGCCACTCTTATTGTCATGGCTTTTATTTTAGTTAACTTGAAACGGGCGATTGCAAAAAGTTCATCCGGCCGGGCCGTAGCACTCACCCTCCTTTTAGCTGGAGCATTTGGAAATCTTATAGACAGACTACGATATGATTTCGTGTTTGACTGGATACTTTTATTTGGACAATCAGCCATTAATCTTGCGGATATTTTTATAGCCATTGGTTTATTGTGGTATTTATTGATAATAAAGCGCGAACAACGGTCTACAAAAATACCTGCCTGCCGGCAGGCAGGCGAATCTTATACGAAATATACAAATAATATTTGAAAATCGAATTTGAAAATTAAAAATTGTCACAACCGTCTACCACCGTATCTACCACCGCATTTACTACTAAATACACCACCGCATCTACCACCGTATTCCAATTCTTGACGACTTATTGTTTCCATACATCCCACGAGTCATCATAAAGACTCGAACCTTTTTATAACTCAAGAGGAGGACGGGTCGTGGATACACTCCGAGCACTGGCAATACTACAACCACAGGTCGAGAAAGGCCTGGATAAAGTCCAGAGATGGACCAACTTCCAAAAAAGTAGCGGCTCTCGAAGCCAAACCACTCTAGCTCATTCCGTGAGCATCCAACTTGCGGCCATAGCCGTGATCACAGCGGAACAACGCCACAACCCAGAACCATTTGACGCTGGGTTTGTGCATCAAGCACTTGCTCTGCACGATCTTGGTGAGTTGTGTCGAGCTGAGATCGGCTTTGACGTTGTCCATCTGCAAAAAACTACTGGATCTGACCTGAAAGAGGTGGAAACAGCCAGGAATCTTTTCCTATCACTACCATCCCCATTGCGTGATCAATGCATGTTTCTCTTTCTGAGCCAGTTCGCAAGCAAAGAAAAAATGCTGGACGGTCAGGAAAAGGACATGATGGATCAACTCCGGGCTGAAAAGTCCTTGGAGTGTCTGATCTTCAACGCGATCGAACGCGTTGATTACATTCTCTATGCCTACAGCGAGTATCTGCTTCACGGCAACGTGCGCATCATGATTCACGTTCTGCGCAACCAACACGCAAAGCTCAAGGCCCTAGCCGAACAGCTGCCCGGCTTTGCCAAAGAGATCTACAAGCCCGACATGATCGCTTGGGCAGACAAGCTGCTCGCCGAATATGAGGATGTGGAAGAAAACGAAATACCAAACCGCAAGGAAGGAGCTATGCGCAAGGCTCAGACCGATCTGCCATTCAATCAAACAGATGAACAGCGTGCCGCCTCATCCGAGTAACCAACTCTCCCGCCCCATCTTCTCAAGCCCGTCATCTCTGAATGACGGGTTTTCTAAAGTCCCCTCCTTAATAAGGAGGGGTTGGGTGTGGTTTGTATCTGTATCAGACCCCGTTGTATTCCCCCTTATTAAGGGGGAACTCTATTTTTTTGACTTACTCTGGTTAACACGTAACCATATTGCAGTATGCAAACACTTTACGCGCTCTCTCTTCTTCAGGCTAAACTGGAAGCTGATCTAAATAAGGTTCAGCGCTGGAGCCAGTTCCAAGCCTCAAGCAATTCGCGTCCACAAACAACTCTTGATCACACAGCTACAGTTCAACTTGTTGCAACTCTTGTAGTGCAAGCTGAGCGCAGACACAATCCAGAGCCTTTTGACGCTGCATACGTACATCAAATGTGCGCAGTTCATGATTTGGGCGAAGTCGTTTATTCAAACGTCGGATGTGATGTGGTTCTAACCAACAAGACTGAACAAACTGATGTGAACGAAGTTAGTGCAGTCCGCAGATTACTCCACTCCTTAACTGACACACATCAAGAAGAGCTGCTCGAACGGTTTATGGGGCAATTCGCTCTCCGAAAAAACTCGCTTAGCTCAGAAGAAAAAGCAGCGCTCGAAAAATTAGCTGATGAAAAGCGCTTGGAATGTATGCTATTTGAAGCAATCGAACATCTAGACTATCTGCTTTACGCTTATCGTGAATATTTAACTCGCGGCAATCTGCGAATCGTGGTCAAGGTTCTGCGCGACAGTCATCCATGGCTAAAGGAGCTGGCAGAACAACTACCCGGATTCGGTCGTGAGATCTATACGCCCGCTTTAATCGCCTGGGCAGATGATCTGTGTGAACAAACTAAGGGCCTGGAACTGGAAGATATACCGGATAGAGGCCCAAAACCTGAATAAAATAATTATCAACACTTGACGGCCGATGCTAAATATGGCAGCGGTATAAGTAGGTACGGGTTTTGCGACCCAAACAACAGGAGAGAGAAATGAGACGACTGTGGATCATTATCATTGAAATGTTTATCTTCATGATTGGCATGGCGCTGATCTACGGATGTGAAACGGAAGAAGCTCGACTTGGTTTTTTACACGCTACGGACAAGGAAGAAAATATCGAGGAGCGCGAATACGCACCAAGTAAGCGCATCGCAATTCAACCCGACATTCAATCGGAAGAAGCTCCTCCGGAAACGAAGCCCGAGCCTGAACCTGAGCCTGAACCTGAAATCGAACCTGAAATCGAACCCACTGAGTACGTAACCGACATCATTACTTTCAATGGTTGCGGTTACAATCCAATTGAGATGGCTGTTGCGAAATCACACATCTCGGCATCAGCTTGCGAATATATTTCAGCAACTGGTGCCATGGATTATAACGGGGACTTCTTTGAAACATCCGCGCTCTTTATCTGGGAAACAGCAGATCCTAATGTGGTTACTTTCGAATGCAATGCTTATGAAACTCATTGCGAAATCAAAGGCAAACAAGACATCTTTGATCAAAACAACGGGCAAGAACCAAAGTCCGAAGTCAAAGTCTGTGCATTGAATGACTGCCCGGATCCAAATCCCGGCGATTGCCAAAAGAAGCTTTGTTCCTCGGTATTGATTTCTTCCGTGATTAATCTCAGCGGAATCTGGAATTTTTACGGTGACTTCCTATCAGAAATCAGTGTTGCGAATCTAACACAAGATGGACGCCATTTCTGGGATAAATACTCGGAAATTGAAAACGGCGTGATCAACGAAGATATGATGCACTTCGAAAAAGGTAATCTGATCTATAAGGGCAAGATTGCTCCCGATCGCAAGCACATCCAGGGTGATGTGGTTGAGGTGAACAGTTTATCCCTGTGCGGCCAGTGGTCAGCAAAACATATCACAGCTTCTTAACTTAAAGTCCGAAACAACCCGTAAAAGAGCAAAGCTCTCACGGGGCGAACAACAGGAGAGAGAAATGAGACGACTGTGGATCATAATCATTGAGATGTTTGTATTCATGATTGGCATCGCGCTAATCTACGGATGCAGCCCTTTAGAAACCGAACATGAAATCGGGCAACTCATCCACGAAGATGTGGAGTCTCCATCTAAGAAAGATGGAATCGAGGAGCGCGAGCATGTATCGAATCACACTGGCTATCGAATCATTCTCGGCTCCGGAATTGCGGAAAAAAAATCTCCGCAGTACCCGGAAGAGGAGATCGTTGAATACGTTACGCATATAATCGTAAACGCCGGCTGTGAGATCGACCCTGTTGAAATCGCGGTAGCAAAAGAGAACGGGCTTGATTCTATGTGCGAGCGCATCATTATGACCGCTGCCATGAACAATGATGGCGATTTCTACGAAGTTGCCACTCCATTCGAGTGGTACGTGCAAAAAACCGATGTGGTGAATCTCAAGTGCCTGAATGGTCCACATGATAATTTCTGTTGGCCCATCGGCATGAAAGATATCTTCGACTCATCCAATGGCTACGAACCAAAGACACAGGTTGCGGCTTGCGTTGTTAACGAATGTCCTGATTCAAATCCGGACGACTGTGAAAAAGTTATCTGCGCTTCTGTAACCGTAGCTACTGTTGTGAATCTAAGTGGCGAATGGAAGCTATCGGGCGCTACGTTCGATGAAGGAAAGCTCCTGGATATCGAGCAAAGCGGGCGCTCGTTTCACGATGACGCACTGTCACTAAAACATGGCGAGATTCACGGAGCCCTGCTCCAATTTAACATCAATGACACGGTCTACTACGGTACGGTAAATCCTTATCGTAACCTTATCCAAGGACAAGCCATTGATCTAATGAGTATGAACAACATTGGCAAATGGTATGCCGAACGTATTTCTGAGATCTAGTACTTCTATGTATGGGGCGGAGACTATTATCCGCCCCATTACTTCAATCTGTATATGTTTGTCATCCCCCGAAAGCTTTCGGGGGATCCAGAACCTATTAAGTATTTATGAAAAACTACTACGTATACATATTGGCGAGTCATCAAAATGGCAGGCCTTATGTCGGAGTAACATCAGATCTAATCGGAAGGGTGTATCAGCACAAATCAGGTAAAATCGATGGTTTTACCAAAAAGCATAATGTGCATAATTTAGTCTATTACGAAGAAACCGAAAGTATCGACAGTGCTTTAGAAAGAGAAAAACATCTTAAGAAATGGAAGAGGGAATGGAAGCTTAATTTAATTGAGGGACAGAATCCCAACTGGGAAGATTTATATATTAATTTA
Organism: Patescibacteria group bacterium; assembly: GCA_018817245.1. Taxonomy (GTDB): domain Bacteria; phylum Patescibacteriota; class Patescibacteriia; order 2-12-FULL-60-25; family 2-12-FULL-60-25; genus JAHIUG01. The sequence continues at coordinate 5,351 of JAHIUG010000017.1, forward strand.
TTCTACTAAACTGGATCCCCGCCTTCGCGAGGATGACAGAACGAGGGATCCCACCCGAAAGCTTTCGGGGAGGATGACAGAAGGTAACTAAATACGATATTCGATATACGAAAAACTATGTCTTCAAAAGTTTTAACATCATCAATCCTGGGGCTTGATGGATGCTTGGTCGAGGTCGAATGTGATATCTCGCCCGGATTACCCAAATTCATGATTGTCGGTCTTCCGGATACGGCCGTGCAAGAAGCTCGAGAAAGAGTAAAGAGCGCCATGCGTGTCTCGGGCATGCCTTTTCCCAGAACAAAAATCACGATTAACCTGGCACCTGCTGATCTTAAAAAGTCTGGCACTGGTTTTGATCTTCCCATTGCAATCGCCATCCTTATGGCACACGGCGACTTGCCGGCATGCGAACCTAAAAAAAGGCTTTTCCTTGGTGAGCTCGCTCTTGATGGAAGCCTCAGATCTGTAACCGGTGCGTTATCAACCGCTCTGCTCGCAAGAAATTTGGGAGTGGAGGAGCTAATCATCCCGGAGCAGAATGCAAACGAAACAACTTTAGTACACAAACAAAATGTCTATCCGGCCAAAACGCTTCAACGGGTTGTTGAACATATCATTGGAGTAAAGCAACTTGCAAAAGCGAAACCACGCGAAAACAGCAAGGCGCGAACTTCGACAGGTTGTCCTGATCTATCCGCTATACGCGGGCAAGAACAGGCAAAGCGAGCTTTGGAAATCGCAGCAGCAGGTGGACACAATATCTTACTGCAGGGTCCGCCGGGCTCAGGCAAAACATTGCTCGCTCGTTCATTCCCAAGCATTCTCCCAAAATTGACGCACGAAGAATCCGTGGATGTAACGCGCATTCATTCGGTTGCCGGGGTTTTGCCACGCAATGGCTTTATTACGAATCGCCCATTTCGTTCCCCGCATCACAGTGCCAGTGGCGTCTCTTTGGTTGGCGGCGGGACTATCCCAAAACCCGGAGAAATCTCGCTCGCCCATCGCGGTGTTTTATTCTTAGATGAGTTCCCTGAATTTTCACGGAATGTGCTCGAATATTTGCGCCAGCCTCTTGAAGACGGCCACGTCACAGTTTCTCGCGCTCAAGGCACTGTCTCTTTCCCGGCACGATTCTTGTTAGTGGCGGCAATGAATCCTTGCCGTTGCGGATTTGCCACTGATCAAGATCGCGCCTGCAGCTGCACACCTTCTCAGTTAATGAATTATCGTAAGCGTTTGTCCGGTCCGCTGCTCGATCGCATTGATTTAATGATCGAGGTTCCACGAGTAGAGACTGATAGGCTTGTTGATCTGGCGCCAGGTGAAACGTCTGACATGGTTCGAAAGAGAGTTCAGACTGCGCGCGACACTCAGTGCAAACGTTTTAAAAAAATAAACGCACTTACCAACGCCGAGCTGTCGAGCGACCAAGTGCGCAAACTAATACAGCCAAATGAAGATGCTCGAGCTCTGCTCAAACAAGCCATAGACAGGTATCGCCTCTCAGCCAGATCCTACTTTAGGATTCTTAAAGTCTCACAAACAATCGCCAATCTTGATTCGTCTGAACAAGTCCAACATTCTCACATCGGAGAGGCCCTTCAGTATCGCCAAATGCCAGAAAGATAGTTGCGTTGTAGGGATTGACCTAATACTGACATAGTGTTACTTTTCCGTGGTTCAAAACAAAAATAGGGCAAATAGCAGCTTAATCTTAATCGAAGTCAGGCCTGTCGTTTTTACTGTAGTTATAGTGGGAAGTGGGCTTCCTAAGCCCAAAAACGGCGTCTGAGTTTCGTACATGAGGTCTATATACCTACTCCGTTTAAACATTACATTACCGTTCTGGCCATTGCTCTTTTTCGAGCAACACGTCAGTCAAAGCGCGGGCTGCAATTTGCCACATTTAAGTCTTTGCAGTTTTTAGCTCCGCTGGGTAATGGACTTGTGCGCTGGCTGATTCTTCCGATCTATCGCACTATTGTCGCAATTAAAATCAAATTTCACCGCTTGGTCGCACCAACGCGGGGTTTTGCTTTATTTTTTGTAAGTAATCGCTACTTGTTCCATGGCGTGTTGGGAATCGCAGTACTCACTACCCTTACCCTCAATCTGGGGGCTGGCCAGGTTCTGGCACAAGATGTAGGACACGATAGTTTGCTTTATGCATTAGCGACAGATTCCGAAATAGAAATCGTTCAAGAAACCGCACGTGCAGATGAAGGAGCGCAAACATCCAGTTATTTGGAACAAGGCACCCTAATTGCCATTCCTCATATTGACTTTGACTATTCTGATGATTCGCAAGAAATCGCCAGTACAGCTATTCCCGGATCCATCAGCGCAGTACCATATCTGGATATCGAAACCCGCTCCGGAGCCCCACGCACTGAAACCGAAACTTATGTAGTTAAAGCTGGTGATACAATCGCATCAATTGCGCATAACTTTAACGTGAATGTGGGTACTGTTTTATGGGCCAATCAGCTTGGCGAGCGTCAATATATACGTCCGGGCGATAATTTAAAAATCCCGCCGGTATCCGGAGTATTGGTTACCATAAAAAGTGGCGACACTATCGCGAAGCTTGCTAATAAATACAGCGGTAAGGAAAAAGAAATATTGGCTTTCAACAAAATTTCCGATGAAACGGCTTTGGGCTTGGGAGCGGAAATAATGATCCCGGGCGGAACACCTCCTGCTGTTGCGCCGTCCGGAAGTGCGGTGGCCAGCGCCAGAACTCCATCTTACAATCCAAACGTTGTTAAGCCGGCTGACGTAGACGCCAGTCATTTGGCAAGTTCGAAATTACTATGGCCTACTTCGGGACATGTAATCACTCAATACTATGGGTGGCGTCATACCGGACTTGATATTGACGGAACACTAAGCTCACCTCTTTATGCTGCGGCAGATGGCGTAGTTGAGGTTTCAGGCTGGAACAGCGGCGGCTATGGTTACCAGATCCTGATCAGCCATCCGAATGGAATAAAGACGCGTTATGCTCACGCCTCCAAGCTTTATGTTAAAGCCGGACAACAAGTGAAACGCGGCCAGGTTATTGCCATGATGGGTTCAACCGGACGCTCAACCGGATCACACCTTCACTTTGAGGTGTACGTAAGCGGCAGACGAGTGAATCCTTTGAGTTATATACGTTAGGAAGCAGAAAGTAGGCAATGGGGAGCGGCCGCTGGTCGCTTTTTTCATAACATAAAACCCATAACCTGAAACCCAAAAAAATAAATTCCATTCAGACTATAAATTATGGGTTATGAGTTACGAGTTATGGGTTCCAGGTTGCGGATCTCCATTGACATTTCTCGAATATTCTGCCAGTCTCTATGTATCTTGATCCTTTACAACACAGTCCCGATCTACTGGAAGGAGGACTAGATGCACCAAACTCTTGTCTACTTAGGACGCGCCATTAATGCGCTTCATCTGGTGGAAAGAGCACTAAAAGCTCATGACGTGGTGGCTGAAACGTCAGAAACTGATGGGATGCTCTTTGAGCACTCTGCGGGCGATGCGAGCTTGCTCTTGTCGTGGACCTTGCGCATGCCAATTGGGGAAGTTACTTTTGAATTCGAAAACGGAGATGAATGGCCCTGCGTCTTCTATTGCGCAGAATCTGACACCTGGGAGACAAGACTATCCCCAGAATCTGCTGAGCGTAATCCCGAATATACAAAATTCGCGAGATGGCATGGCGTTAAGCAAACGGAGACACCTATCTCTGAGCGACATGCAATAACTTTGATCTCCTTCTTAACTCGATGTTTCGTTGTCCACAAACAACGGAAAAAAGAGCTCCCTCCTGATTTGGAGGACGAATGAACACACCGCTCTAGCGGCACGGATCCCAATCCCTGCCGTTTTTTATTTCTTGACCTACATCGAAATTCATGCCAATCTCGCGTCAACACGTTCATCTTTCACAACTAAATAAAGGAGGCCTGAATGCGCCCTGCTGTAAAAAAACGGATTCAATCTCTTGAACGCATGCTGCACGCCTACAGATCAATGGGTTCTTTCCTGGAATCTCTCGGCATTGGTTCAGCTGCAAATAAGAATGTCCAGTTGCAAGATATTCTTGTAGGCGAAGTTACGCGAACTCGTGAAGGCACGTGGTTTGAGTGGTTCCTGCAAGTTACGGTTCCAGATGGGATGGCAGACCGTGGCACGGGCGACAGGTTTGGTCTTACGTTTCACTTCGATGAGAAGCACGCATCTTACTTCACCATCAGCTATTTCGGTTTGAAGAACAACTGGTGGATGCAGACAAACTGTTATGACAAACGAATTGCGGACGAACTCGGTATAACAGCTCAAGAGTGTCTTGAAAGACGTATCTCTGAAGATCAAGCAAAGGAGCTGGTCCGAAGGGCTGCTTCACACCACCTTTCTAAATATGGCCCCAACTACTAATCGGCCTCATTCCCAAGACTCATAAAGCCCTGTTCTCGCGGGGCTTTTGTTTTACGGGGCATGTGTATTCAACTCATGGGTGCACCATTTAAAATCCGAAAACAACAAAATAAAAAACCCACCAATAATTGCCGATAGGAGCTTTTTGGTGGGTTTTTGGATATTTGATTCGAACTCTTAATTAATTGCGATTGGATAATAAGCCGTAAAAACATTGATTA
>JAHIUG010000018.1 GCA_018817245.1 Patescibacteria group bacterium
ATGAATAAGCGCGTCTGCAGCGTTGAGGAGCGCGGGCAAATCAAGCTCCGAAACATAACCCAGTTCGAAAATGTCGGATTGATATTTCGATGACTTAATAGCTCGCTTAATTTCTTCGTAACCAAATCCGGGTGCGCCAACCAAAACAAGTTTGTGCGGATCACCAACGCCGTGCTGTGTTTTAAAAGAATCAAATGCCCTGATCAAATTAAGAATGTTCTTTTTCGCCTCCAGGCGGCCGATCGTAATAAAAAACGGTTTTGATAAATTATATCTGCGCAAAGTATTTTCAATGGCAGCAATATCGGTTAGCGGCCGGTAGAGTTTGTGATCTACTCCGTTAAAAGTAACTCGAATGCGCGACGGATCAATGCCGTAACTCTCAGAAATTTGCTGCTTGCTGTATTCGGAAACCGTGATTATTCGCTGCACGCGATTCTTTATCTCATTCATTGCAGCTTCGTGAATATGAACCTGACGTTTTTTATAAAGCTGCGGCAGATGATGAAATCCAACATCGTGCACTGTGACAACCGTGTGTTCCGGAGTGTATCTCGGCAATGTACTACCAGGTAAATATAAAACATCTGCTTTGCGTCGCAACAATTCCCACGAAAGACGGAGCTGCGTCCAACCATACTTGAGCGGCCACTTTGCGCGAACCTCAAACCAGTTTGGCGGCAGTACTTCCAATCCCCCTTCCAAAATCTTGTTGGTATACAAAATCCAGGAGTTTCCATCCTCTTTGGTTAACTTCTTCAACTCCTGAATTACATGCCAGGCATACCATTCAACACCAGTTTTTTTGGCTTTATTCGCCCGCGATGCCTCAATACCAATAATCATGTCAAAAGTATAACATGATTTACGAAGAGAAGATGCTGCGTTTGATTCCGTCAATCCTATAATGATTTTTATTATTTGATAGAATATATGTGCTGCAGCTAGATCAATGTCAAAACCGCAGTCAGGACGTAGAGCTGTTGTCTGAAATGCTGAGTCAAGTTGGAATACCAAGCCCGGATCATCTCAAGATCCGGATACTCGATATTTGGTTGTTGTGACATGACCCTCTTACTCATTAGCCAAGCGTTCAATCACTGAGCCATAATCCTTCCAAAATCTCTTTGCCGCGCTTTTCATGACAACTTCCTGAGTTTCTTTTGGCAATGACGAAAATTGCACAGCTCCCTGCTTTTTTTGCGCTAGCGGTTCCTGCTCGACTACCTGAAAACGCCTCTGTTGCCAAAGGCTCTTCAAACTGATCAAGAATCGAGTGAAACTAAACATATCAAAATTATAATACTGTATTAATTACAAATGAGCAATTACTCTTGCGGTGCCAAATTGATATTATCTATGAACTAAAAATGCTGCGTTTGTAGCTCTCAAGATTTTCCGGCACGCCGATATGACTCATCGTGATATTATTTGCTATGTTGTAATTACAAAGGTCTGCATTCCGAACTGTCACCGGACGGTGGCGTGGTCAGAACAACCGACATAGGCTATGCAAAACGAAGTTAAGTATGCGCCGAGAATTCCGTTCCTCTGTAAAAAGTTTGGCGATATTTACAGGTTTTTTAATTGGCTTAATTCCATTATTTCATAGAAGCTGATAGTCTAAGGTAAATAAAAACACTCTCTATTATGCTTTTCCCAGGATTTTTAGCTCTGTTATCGGATTTTGTCGCTTCCTGTTTTTCAAAAAACCGGGAGGCACTAAATGAAGCAATGGAAGAATTCGAACTTGAGCACTATAAGCGACAAGGGATGAATACTGATAATGTGCTGGGGCTTTTTTCTGAATGGCTAGTATTCGACAGAGAATCGGCTATCTTTGGAAACAAAACCGGACTCGAGTATTTTATTGAGAACCCTCCACCGGCTCTTACCGAACATGGCTTATCCGCGTATCGAGATCTCACGAAGTTCACGGTTGGTCTTTTCGAAATAATCGACGTCACTCCAAACGAACGAGTAACACTCGCTGACATGGACGGAAATACGCATAGCGTGTTTGATATAAACATGAGCGTCTCAATCATCCCCGGACAGATCATTTGGTCGCGCATCGCTCCAATCGATGGCGTCTATCACGCGGTGGGAAGCATCTTTTTTACATTACCGGCGACATTCGGCACCGGTATGAAAAAAATGATCCGCGAATGGGGACGAAATACGTTGAATGCACGGAAAGCAGCACAGTGGATGTGCCACACACCCAAAGAACATGAGCTTGTCCGTGACACGAAAAAGAAATCATTTCCTGAAGAAATCGCTGATATTCAGATGCCCGAAACGGTCGCCGCACAAAAACTTGACGCACAGATCCGTGATGCTCATATGAACGAAATGTTCACAAGCGATTCAGTAAAAAAATGGACGAATAGACGCTTGTTTTCGTCAGACTTTCCAACCAAGGCCATGTATTTTCTCATGCCTGAAGACATTTCCGAGACAGTACGCGACCGGCTCTTGTCGTCCATGGTCCAATACATAAATAATATTCCGCGCAGTAAGCTCAGGGGTAAAACGCCAAACGAGGCAAAAGCTTCCTTGCGACCATTGGAACGGTCGGTGGAAATGAATATGTTTAGCTATGACATATATATCAGCGATCTTGAATATGCAACTGAAACGATGCATGCGGGTGACTACAAAAAAGCGTACAATATCTTTTCGTCCGTTATTCGCAAATTTTTCGATGATAAAATACCGGCTTTCGTAGCGTTCCGAATTTATACAAACGCCGCGATTTCTTGCTTCATGGATTCGACGGGGACGCGGGATGCACTCGGCTGTGAACTCATACGAGCGTCGCTACGGCTGAATCCCCGTTACGATTTTGGTCTTCAACAGAAGAAGCGGTTTGTGGATCCGTATGATGATATGTCCCATGTATCAAAGCGGGATCGGAAGCGCGCTGAGAAAGAGGTGGAAATGTTTATGAAATATGGGATCAAGCAGTACCATCGCACCCCATTTAGACGTTATGAAGAATTTCTTGCAAAATGCGGGATTTCACTCAACTACGAGACGCACACCAAGCCGACGACATTTCAAATTCCCAAACAAAAAGATTAACCGCAAAACAAAGGTGAACAAATAAACCTCTCATTATTTAACCACTTGGCGGTTCGGTTCATTTTCCTAACCTCGTCACGCAATTCAAGTCAGGGGTCTGACCCTTTTTGCGATATTTATCCACAACAAAACAAAAACACCGATAAACTCAATGTTTTTTTACTTTCTTTTTTTTACGCTCTTTCATCCAAGGGGTCAGACCCCAAGGTATTTCTAAAAGCTTGTTCAACTAAAAATGTCCGTCACTTGACTCTTAGCCAGCACTTCCATTTTATTATCATCGTAGTTATCAATATGAGATGCGGCACAGAGGAAAGCAATGTTCGCTCCTTGCACCGCAAACCAAATCCTCGGCGATTGATTAGATCGAACACCGGCAATAGCGAGCTCTATTTTCCAAATTCCGTATGTGTCAAACTGTTATATGCGATGTAACTTTGCCGGGGCGATTACCTGCCTTGGTTGAACCGGATTGAACTGCACCTCACATAGTCGTTTAAACGAATCCACGCCAGATTGATAATTAGAAAAACGCCACTCCAGTACGGCAGCATGTTTAAGATATCCCTGGTGATAAACGAAATTAAACATGCACCGATAATTAAAATTCCGTTCCTCTGTAAAACGCCAGCTCGTAGGCGATTTCCTTGTTTGGCTCAGTACCCAGATACGGCGCTTCCGAATGAGAAAGTGTTTCCAGTTCCTTGCCGGTCAGATTTCCGTACTTCTCGGCTACGCGATCAAGCATGGCCTTCTCGTCAGCACGAAGCCCTGTATCATCCACTTTATCTGATACAATTTTATAAATTTCGGTTGGAAGATAACCTTCTCGCTCAGCCACTGATTCAACGGTTATCTGCCGTTCGGCGACTAACCCCTCAATGATCTCGGGCATGTGTTCGGGAAATGGACCCATGGGCAAAGCCTTGTAACTATCCCCGGTGACAGGTGTCTCATGCTGTTCAAAATAATCAAAATCCACATAATACAAAAGCTTGGCCAGTTTCTTTTTGCCATGAATCTCTCCACCGAGTTTTTTAACGAGATATAGAATGACGCTCTCGTATTTTTTTACATCGATTGTGGGCATATCGTTCGTCTGGTAACTAACTATGCCAAGTATAGCATTTGTGTCAACAACCGTCCTATTTCTTCATCGCGTAGTTCACTGACATCTTTTGGATTTACGCCAGGCGCATGTGGTGATGGCATATCGTTTTGATAATGTTTAAGAACTAAGAGCGCTCCGTTTATAACTCTCGAGATTTTCGAGGACTATGTTCATTCATTTCGTTAATTTTAACTCCGGTAAATTGACATCGGGCCACCAACGATAGGCGAGTCTTTCAAAAATTTCTGTTAATTTCCAAGGCTTCAGTGTAGATTCGCTATTATCAATATGAGATTTCATCCGAAATCCTGCGACCATAAAATATGGCCGTTGCCATGCGAGTTGTGGGGTGACACTAAAATCTGTATTGGCTATACCATCGCCTGACCGTGGGTCTGTTATAGCAAAATGAGCAGCAACCTTATGTCGCCAGATCCTAAGTTCTTCCGGTACGCAACTTTTAACATATTCATTACAAAATACTTTAGTTTTATTTTTACTGATTTCTCTTGGTTCAATCTTATGCGTTAAGACACCGCGCATATAACCGCACAAACGAGCATGATTAACCAACATATTCGCGAACCAATGAAACATACATGTAAGCAAACTAAGTTGCTGCGGCTCAAGACCAGGTATCCCAACGCAAGCCGCTGTAATATCAGAATGATTTTTCGCGTACTCAATTTCGAAAGCCCTTACTTGTTGCGCTAAAAAATGCAGCCCTATACGTAAATCCCAAAGGCTTTGTGCCTCATGAAGCATTATCTTCTCCGAATCGAAAACGATATTCTCACAATAATCAACAACGATTTCAGACATATCAACTATTTCGTCCCCTCTTCCACGATTTTGATTTCTTCTTCGGTTAAGCCGTAGAGTTTATAGACAAGCTGATCAATCTGCCGATCAGTGGCGGTAATTTGTCGTTGGAGAGCAACCCTTTCCGACAACGATTTGGCAACAGATAATTGTTTGTTCAATGCAAGTATCTGATCAACAAATGAAATCACTTTGTCATACAGCGACCTGTCGGTTGAATCGGAAAAGTTAACAAGACGAATTGGAATATTTTCAATCTGAGATTTCTTAATCTTTGGAAAAAGAGATTTGAAATCGCTATTTTGCGTTCTCCAAAACCATTTGCCGAACTTACTATTTATGATTGCTAAAAAATATTTCGATGAATAATCGCTTATGCTAATTAAATTATAAATAGTGTTTAAAGTATAAAACCCCTGGTCATCAAATGTCGCTATAGGGACTGCACCTATCTGTCGAATCATCACTTTAGGATTCAAAAAATATTTTTCGTCTCGCTTTCTATGTAACCAGTTACCATATCGGACAAATTTGTTATTCCAGTTTATTTCGTAAGAATTGATATCTTTGCCATCTAAAACTTTTTTATAATTCTTTTCAATCTGCGTATTTGATAAAAAATTTTCTTTTGTATCGGTGCCGGAACTTCCACCAAGTTGTATTCCGATACAAATATCAGACAAGTTTCCTAACGTATTTGATTGCAATGTAATTCGAGTAATAAGTTTCTCTGTTGAAGGATCCAATCGCACATTGAATCGAAAATTCCGATCGTTAACAAAACTCTCTTGCGAGATGTAACTAACTTTTCGCCCCGACTCAATTATTATCGGCCTTGAAGTAGTCGGTTTTTTACTTGCAATAACAATTACACTTTCAACTTGAGCATTTTCAAAAACTCTCTCTTCAAAAATCCTTATTATATCAATTTGAGTCTTATCTAAAATTACTTTTCGGAGTTTGACCGCATTTTCATTAACCAGAACAGTGTTGGGAATGATGTACCCAAGTTTTCCGCTGGCTGTAAGCAAGGATATAGCCTTTTCGGTAAAATAAATATATAGGTCATATTTTCCTCCGTAGACAAAATAGCTTTTAGCGAAATAGTCCTTAGTGTCTTCGTCGAAAGTCTCTCTACCAAGCACATACGGCGGATTACCGATGACTGCGTCAAAGCCGCCGCGTTTGAATATCTCTGGAAACTCAGGTTCCCAATCGAATGGGTTAATACGAGCCATTTCTGCCGGATCCATCATCATTTGCCCTGCAAAATAATCCGTACCAATAAGTGAATTTCCACATTTAATGTTGCTTGATAAAACCGGCAGAATACGATCGTTGAACAAACTCTGCTGTTCCGACAATTCA
>JAHIUG010000019.1 GCA_018817245.1 Patescibacteria group bacterium
AGACCCGGGGTCAGGTACGGGGTCAGACCCGGGGTCAGGTACGGGGTCAGACCCGGGGTCAGGTACGGGGTCAGGTACGGGGTCAGACCCGGGGTCAGGTACGGGGTCAGGTACCTTTCAGATGAGTGAGCGAGTCCTTAATTCGTGCGATTGCGCGCTCCTTGCCGTAGGTTGCTATTAATTCGAAGGGCCCGGGCGATTTCTCAGAGCCAGAGAGTGCTACGCGCAGCGGCCAGAGAGTATCTCCATTCCCCCATTCCTTGTCTGCGATTAGCTTTTTAATTTCTTTTTCTACCTTTGGAATGTCGAGTGCTTGTTTATCCGAAAATTCGTTTACAAGATCGAGGAGTGCCTCAAGTCGCTGGATCACTTCTTTTTTTGATTGTTTCTTCCACGGAAGTGAAACTTCTTTGTAATTGAATTTTTCTTTTAATAGATAATCAATTTCATCTGCTACATCATTTATTCGAACAAGACGATCGCGCGCCAACAAAAGGGCTCGATCAATAAATTCCTGATCGCGAATTTTGGTTTTAATAAACAGCCGTGCCTTTTCCAGATATTCAGAATCTGTTAACTCTTTGATGTAGTGCGAGTTTAGCCAGTCAAACTTTTCATAATTCACAACAGCGCCGGCTTTGTTAACTTTTTCCAGATTAAACAATTCGACTAATTCATCGTGCGTGTAGATTTCGCGATCTGCTGTCGGATTCCAACCTAAGAGCGCTACAAAATTCAATAACGCTTGTGGCAGATATCCTTTTTCTAAGATCTCAGAGACTGAAACATCGCCCTGGCGTTTTGATAATTTTGAGCGATCTTCATTCAGGAGCAATGGGAGATGCGCGAATTTGGGAGGTTTCCAGCCAAACGCTTCGTAGATGAATAAATGTTTTGGCGTTGACGGCAACCATTCTTCACCGCGCAGAACGTGACTTATTTCCATGTCATGGTCATCACATGTTGAAGCTAAATGATATGTGGGCATTCCGCTTGTTTTGATAATCACCTGATCATCAATCACAGACCAATCAAATTCCACTTTACCGCGGATAATATCTTCGAAAGTTATTTTTCCTTTTTGTGGAAACTTCAGACGGATCACATGCTTCTCGCCTTTTCGCACTCGCTGTTCCGCTTCCTTATGATCTAAATCGCAACATTTGCCATCATATCCGGGAGCTTGTTCGTTTTTAGTTTGTTGCGCTCGCAAATCTTTTAAACGCTCTTCTGTACAAAAGCAATAATAGGCCTTGTCCATTTTGATTAATTTTTCAGCGTACGCAAGATGTTTTTTTTGTCTTTTTGACTGAATGTATGGTCCGTGTTTTCCGCGCTCAATTATTTTGCCGTTATCATCAATCCACATTCCCTCGTTTGGAATTACACCCGCGTCTTTTAACGAATTGCAAATGTTCTCAACGCCGCCCTCTACTGTTCGCGCCTGATCCGTATCCTCAATTCGTAAAATAAAATCCCCGCCGTGATGGCGAGCAAAAAGTTCGTCGTATAGTGCGCTTCTTAATCCTCCAATATGCAAAAAACCTGTTGGAGATGGTGCGAATCTAACGCGGAATTTTTTACTCATACTAATCTCGCGAAACTTCAAAGTTAGACCTTAGGATTTGATTAAAAACTCGTGAGCGTGTGAGAACGCCAACCAGTTTTCCGTCTTCAACAACAGGCATGCGATGGATGCGTTCTGCTAACATGCGAGCGCCGGCAACCAAGATGTGGGTTTCCGGTTCAATCGTGATTACTGCGCCGGACATGTATTGGCTGATCGGATTGTCCTTAATTTCAAATGCTTTGCTTTCACGTTCGCTAAAGTCCGTATATATTTCCGGATTTTTATAATAGCTTCCGTATAGTGGATACAAAACTTTGAACAAGTCTTTTTCTGACAAAATGCCTACGAGTTTGCCCTCTTCATCCAAAACGCAGACTCCGCTAATATTGCGCGAGTATATGAACTTGGCAGCAGCTTCATAAGTTGAAGAGCTCGGGATTGTATAGACGTCTGTGAGCATTGCGTCGCGTACTTTCATATAATTAGCTTGTAGCTGGTAGTTAATAGCTTGTAGGAATTAGATACATATAGGTTACGAGATTAGAGGAATCTTGACAACCATGCCGTTTTCATGTATTCTCGCCGAGTTCGTATGTTGCGGACACTTTCACAAATCCTCAGATTGTCTCGTTTAATTTCGGGGCAGGAGGCAGAAAGAATGAGTAGCTACAATAGTGGGGTTGGGAGTGAGATCAGTATTGATGAGATAGACGAATGGGTGGGAGACGCATCCGAACCGCCACCGGAGGAACAATGTTCTTCCATTGGTGATTTCGTGCGTGACAGTGAAGACGGGCTGTCTCACGCATGCACTCTGGAAGTTGCCGAAAGGTTGCTCGCACACCTGGTTGAGAGCCGGATGTCTCCTATTGAGATTCTGGTTCGCATTTCCAAGACAATGTATGCAGTGCAGCTTTTGGAGAGGCTGTATATTCAATACAAAGAGGATTATCCGAGAGATCTGAGATCTTTGGTTGATGCGATTTTCTTGTCACCTTTAGCGGTTTGGTCATCTATCGGAGAGGGCGACCTTTCTGAAGACCAGGCCATGCAACTGACGCTCAGCATCATGAACGCAAGAGAGCTGTTCATAGATCAGGGCGAGTTCCTGTGCGATGAGACGCATCCTCTGTTCGGCGTAGCGGAAGAGCTTGCTGATGAATACTGGGAAGGTACGGTATGTCACTTCGTTCAAAGGGGCGACTTGAAACGCGCATGGGATGAAGTTGTGAAGTCACGAAAAGGACTTCGCAAGTCCAATAAAAGGCCGGCAGTAGGAGGTGTCGCGGCATCTCAGCGTTTCTACTGTGATCCGGAGAATCGATGCTATCAAGCTAGCGAGAAGTGCATGATACGCATCGTCCACTGCGTTTACGACGCCTTGTGTGAAGAGGGGCAAATCAATCCGGTAACATCCGAAGATCACGTTTTCAACAGAAGACGAATAAAGCCGGCTATACCGGGTCTGGATTTTGCCAAATACTTTGGAAGTTACATTAACATTAGGGAGGGTGGAGATGTCTTTCTTTCGAGAACAGGCGCTGAAGTGCTTGTAATTGCTAAGTATTTCAGCGGCCTCAAGTTTGAGAAGAGAAAACAGCAGATCAAAAAACAGTTGAGCGTCTAGCGTTCTACTCATTCTTACTTTCAGTGAACTAGCCGGTCTATTCTCTCGAATGACCGGCTTTGTGTTTGTATATCCCAAAACCCGTACCTATCTGTCATCAAGTACATGTATCTAACAGTTACGGGATCTGGCACCTATTAATCTGGTTCCCCGTCCCCGATCGTGGTCGAGGACAGGCCTTCGCGAGGATGACAGATTTTATTGTTTTTTATTTGATGATCTATCTAAAATCGCGGTGATTGGGAAAATAATAACTGCATTGAAGATTCTTTTCCATCTCTTTGGTTGTAAAATCAAACGCCAGAGCCACTCAAAGCCGAGCTTTTGAACAATAATCGGCGCGCGTTTTACTGTGCACGCCCAATAATCAAATGTGCCGCCAACCCCAACAATAACTTTTAAATTTGGTAACTCTTCTAAATGCCGTTCAATCCACGCTTCTTGCTTAGGATGACCAAGTGCTACAAAAATAAGATCGTTACTCTCGACTTTTAGGCGCTCCTCAGTTTGTTTTGACTCACTATCCCCTATTCCGTGTTCGTCTATCTTCCCACCTTCATGAGCAGAAATTTTCAGATCTGGAAAACATTTTCTCATTTTCCACGCGGCTTTGTCTGCCACTCCTTTATCTCCGCCAACAAACGCGACTTTCCAGTTCTCATTCACAGCGCGTTCCAGTAATTTTTCAGATAGATCAACTCCGCTCAAACGTTTAGGATTTGAATGTAAAAACCAGCCCAAGATTTGTAACCCCATGCCGTCTACTGTTCGCAAATCTGCATGACGAATAGTCTGCCAATAAGCAGGATCACGTTTTGCGTGCAATAAAATTTCCGGATTTGCTGTAACAATCCAGATTTTGCGCCCGTACGATCGCGCATCATCAATTCGGGCTTTGATTTGTGGCCAATCAAAACCATGTATAACTAATCCGAAACAATCAAATGTTGAGCGGGTGGACATTTAGTTCAGTATACTGCGGGCCGCTTTGAGTTAGCTGACTTTTTATCAGAACAACCTCTTTCGGACTCCATTCAATCGGTTGAAATGGATGCGTCCATGTTGATAAAATGCGGCTCTTTTTTGCTCTAGCTATAGTAATATGCGGTATCCATGGCTTGCGGTCAATGTCAGGAGCGGCAACAGACAGCAGGTCGCGCATGCGGTTTATAAATCGAATCCACTCCTCTTGATCATCGGATTTAGCTCGAGTAATAATATAATGAGGATGTTTTGGCGGAAAAGTTTGAAAATCTGTTAATAAAAATCCGCTCTTCGGCGGATTGCGGACTGCTTTTTGCAATAATTTATTCAATGGTTCAAGTCTTGATTCATCAACTGATCCCAAAAACGCAAGAGTGAAGTGCCAGTTTTGCGGATTTACCTGACGGCAATTAGTTGGGTAATTTTCTACCAAGCCCCAAGCTTTTACCAGGTGCTCTTTGATTTCTGATGGAATCTTTATGGCGATGAATAATCTCATTTGTTTTAAGTATGTCTACGAAAGTACGAATCTGATACGAAATGTATGAATTATTTCTGTCATTTCGACCAACGCGGAGAAATCTTTGCATCTGTCATTTCGACCGGAGCCCCACTTTTTGACGGGGCGGAGCGGAGAAATCTTTTTAGAAAGATCTCTCCGTTACGCTACGGAACGCTGTCGGATGTCCCTACGCTTCAGTCGAGATGACAGGTGCTAAAGATCTCTCCGTTACGCTACGGAACGCTGTCGGATGTCCCTACGCTTCAGTCGAGATGACAGGTGCTAAAGATCTCTCCGTTACGCTACGGAACGCTGTCGGATGTCCCTACGCTTC
>JAHIUG010000020.1 GCA_018817245.1 Patescibacteria group bacterium
GCCCACGCAAAAGGCCATAAACCAGGCGCGCCCAAAAGTTCAGCAGCCATTAATATTATTGGAAAAGTGAGAATTGTAATTAGTGCCCACACTGCTGGTTGACCTTTTGTTTTCTTTTTATGAAACCACATGAAAGTAATTATATCATAAGTATTGAGTATAAAGTATTCAGTGTGCGGTATTTTTTCCGAACATACTCAATGCTGTATACCGTATACTTTTTTTCGCCGTGGGGGTCACTCATGCACTTCAACCGGTGTTCCCACATCAGCCCAGTTGTATATCCACTCAGCATCAGATAAAGAAGTGTTAACGCATCCGTGGCTCATGCGAAATCCAAAATTGTTGTGCCAGTACGCGTAATGAATGTAGTGGTGTGACAGGAAGCGAAGATTGAATTTTACGTTCGGGAGAGAGTAGTTATCCGGATTACCCGGTCCGTATGTCCAGCGGTAGTCCATTTTTTCGATTTTTTCAGATATGGTTGAAGTCACATACGGCGTTGGATATTTGTATGTTCCGGTTGAAACCAAGAAGGAACGAGCAATGCGGCCGTGTTCGTATGCATAAAGCCTCTGTTCAGAAACATCGATTTCAATTGATTTTTCGGTTTGGATCGGGCCTGTAATTTCTGGAGTGGTCGGCATTGCGGCGAGTTCTTCATTAATTTGCGTGAGAGACAGGGCGCCGCGGTAAGCCGGGTCGTGGATAACCGCTTTGGTCATGAATGTGCCGTAGCGGTCGAAAATTCTTACTTCCGGCCACTCTCCACCGTTTCGCGTGGCCGCGATTTCGTCATTTCCGTCGTGGTCGAAATCGAATGCCGCGGTTATGACGCCGTTGCGCGATTCTGATCCGAAAGCCAGGAATTCCGCGGTTTGGTTTATGGTGTGCGAGATCAAATCTATGGAATATGTCTTAACGAGCGGCATGCTCCAACTCTCGATAGCGGCCACCACATTCGGACCATTCGGTGTTTGTATCACGGAAAGTGACACTCCATCAGTCATGTTTGCATCATACGCAAAGAAATCCAGATCCAAATTTTGCATTTGCCCGTCGAATACGCGGACATGCGGACCGCCGCCAGGTCCGGGTGACGTTATGATCTCGGCCTTACCGTCGTTGTTAAGATCTGCGGCCGTTACATGCGCGCCGCCTTTGAATTTTGGATCATAGGCCAGTATGCCGCTCCCTGTTTGATGCACGGCCTTTGAATTAAAAATATGAATTTTAGCTTCCGCTCCCGGCCCGGGAGCCGTTATTATTTCCGCGCTTCCGTCCCCGTCCGTATCGGCAACTGCCACGCGTACGCCTCCTTTGAAACCCCAATTGTAAGCATAAAACCATCTTTCCAGACGTCCGTCAGCACTGAAGATACGTATGAACGGCTGATTGCCTTTGGCAGCACCCACAATGATTTCCGGTTGACCATCTCCGTCAACATCCCCGCTCGTAAGATTGCCGCCATATTCGTTCCATTGGTCCAGCGTCAAAAAACGAGATAGTCCGTTTTTTACCAGCTGACCGTTTTCATTTTTCCACTTTACAACTTCCGGCGCTCTGGTGTGCTCTGGTTTAACCGGAATTGAACTCAAAGCGGCTGCTGACACATAAGCCGGAAGTGAGGCAAAAATTAAGATGGTCAGTCCGAGTATCTTGGATTTCATATGTGGTACGATATCACTAACGCAATATGTCTTTAAGTATTACATTTTTGGGAACCGGGCCGGATAGCGGAATTCCGCGCAAAGGATGCGTGGATGATGTGTGCATTTCTGCGCGTAGGGGCGGTAAAAGCCGGCGTATGCGGTCGAGTGCGCTCGTCAGTTCGGGGCGCGTGAAAATATTGATTGATGCGGGTCCGGATATTCTGGAGCAGCTGAAACGCGCCAAAGTTCGCAGGTTGGACGCAGCATTGCTCACACACGGGCATGCGGATGCGTGTTCTGGATTGCGCGATTTGGACAAGTGGGCGGCCGCTCATCTTCCGAACGGTTTATTTATTATGACGGATAAAGTTACGCGCGCCCGGCTGGAGAAAAGGTTTAAGGATTTGTGCGCTCTCAGATTCGTGACTAT
Source organism: Patescibacteria group bacterium (assembly GCA_018817245.1). Classification (GTDB taxonomy): domain Bacteria; phylum Patescibacteriota; class Patescibacteriia; order 2-12-FULL-60-25; family 2-12-FULL-60-25; genus JAHIUG01. The sequence continues at coordinate 2,083 of JAHIUG010000020.1, forward strand.
TCGGTCTTATGCGAAAATCAAGATCGGAAATGCGAGCATCATCCCCTTTTCCGTAAAGCACAGCGTCACGCCCGGCTTTCCCGCGCTCGGATATTTGTTCGGTAAACAGCTGGCCTACGCCAGTGACGCGGTTGGTATTCCGCCGTGCTCCTCAGTTTTACTACGCAATATTCGAACCTTGGCTCTGGATGGCGCAAAATTCGGCGGCAAAAGCATGGCCATGCATTTTTCAAGCCACGAATCAATTCGAATGGCTTCTAAATTGCACGCGCATCATCTGGTCTTAACTCAATTAGGCCACACGTATCCGCCGCACGAAAGAGCTGAGCGTGAAATTCGCAAATTTCTAAAAACATCCAAACTCAAATATCCAAAGCGCATAAGTTTGGCTTACGATGGTCTCACCATACTTCACTAAGTGATAAGTATCTCGACGCTCATCTCCGGGAGATGAGAAGACTTGATTAAATATCTTTTAAACCACTCGGCCGCAAGTTTTGCTACTTTTTCAAGTGTCTCTGGCTCTTCAAACAAATGCGTAGCTCCGCTAACAATTTCGAGCTTCTTTTCGCAAGTCATCTGATCCATGGATATTTGGTTTAATTTAATAACGTCGGTATCATCTCCGCCCACAATCAATAAAACCGGTGTCAATATTTTTTCTAAACCATCTTCAGCCAAATCCGGCCGACCTCCGCGGGAAACAACGGCTCTGATAGTCGCTCCAAGTTTAGCTGCCGCTATTAATGCCGCCGCAGCCCCGGTGCTTGCGCCAAAGTATCCAATAGATAGATGCCTGGTATACGGTTGTTCCAGAACCCATTTAGTCGCAAGAGCCAATCTTTCGGTTAATAATTCGATATTAAATCTGCTTTCACGAAAAGCATCTTCTTTTTCGGTTAGTAAATCGAAAAGCAGAGTGGCGAGTCCCGCCTTGTTCAGTTCTTCTGCCACTAATGTATTTCTTGGGCTCAAACGACTGCTCCCGCTGCCGTGTGCGAAAATAACAAGTCCGTGTGCTTTTTCAGGAATAGTAAGAATTCCATCAAGCTCTACTCTGTTAATGGGAATTTTAACATTCATATTTTTTAGTATTCTACTTTAAAGCCTGAATAATTTCGCATCTCCCCTTCTCTAACATCCACATCGGTAACTTGCGCGTGCTCCGGACCTTGCTTGCACCACGCTGTGAATTTTTGCAGCGCTCTTTCTTCTCCCTGCGCTTGAATGAGAACCGTGTCATCAGCATCGTTGCTTACAGAACCGACCAATCCTAGTTCATCCGCCTTTTGTTTGGCGGATTCGCGAAAAAACACATCCTGCACCCGGCCGTGCAATTTTAATATTAGATGCTTTATCATAGCCCTTAGCCTTTTAGTCCTAAGCCAACTTGTCGGTCTTATGATGCGCGATTAGCTCCTTTTTCAGAGCATCAATGTTCGCTTGCATTTCTTTGCGCATCTTTTGCAAAAGCTTGAGGCAGTTGCATTTGGTGCGTTTGGCATCTTTCGCGTAATGCTTTTCAATTCTCCACAGATCATCTAACTGATTGTGTAGAAGCTTAAGAAGATTGTAGTTTACGTTTTTCATATGAGCTAATAAAAGATTTAGAATTTTAATACAATGATACCACTTTCTTTGATGAAAGACATTCTTATATTCTCAAGAATATTAGAATGTAATTAATGACATGAGATTGCGTAAAATTTGCCGATAGGAGAAATTTTAGTAATTTAGTTTTTCGTAATCCGTTATCTTATGGGGCAGACGTAGCGGCGCACAATCGTTTTGAACGGCAGGAGCATGAGGGTCCACGGGAAGATCACGAGCACAGATGCCAGCAAGACATTCGGGTCTGAAAAGAAATTACCGGCAAGGTAAATTGCGAGCGTGAAATTCATGAATGTTAGTGTAACTGCGATCGTTAATCTATCCTGACACGGCCGCCAAAAGCTTACAAAATATCCGGCCACAAAAAGGAGCGCTGTAAAAATGAAGAGCACGATTAGCAGTAAGATGATGTGCGTTCCAATGCCGTTTACAATAACCCAAGCTTGGCGCGCTACTTCTCCGGCGATTAGCAGGCCGAGCAATAGAAGAGAAATCGGTTTAAAAGTAAAGAATGTGAATTTGATGTGTTTATGAAAAAAATGTCTAACGATTTGAGCGAGGATGAACGGCACGATAATGACTTTAACCAGGCTCCAGAACATGGTGAACGCACTCACTGTTACTGCCGTTTTGGCGAATATACTGATAACGAGTGGCACTGTTATTGGAGCGAGCAAAGATGTTGTGAGTGTGAGTACGAGTGCCAGGCCGGTATTTCCTCCAACTACTTCTGTGAGCAGCGGTGTTGTCATTCCGCTTGGCATGGCAGAAAGTAGAAGCAGAACGATTGCGAGCGCAGGCACGAACGGATCTACGAGCAGAAATACAACTGCCGGGAGAAGCAGCAGCATAAAAATGTTCGTGGCCAAAAGCATTTTATAATCTTTTGTTGCTTTGAAAATCAGTTTTGGATCCAGCTTGAGGCTTGTCAAAAAGAAAACGATTTGTAGAAACAATGTTGTAAAAGGCGCGAGCACGATGGCTTTGTCCGGAAATGTTAATCCAGCTCCCAGCGCGATGATGATAATGAAGAGATATGATTGAACCAGGCTTAGGAAAAGATATGTGACGCGTTTGATCATATTATCTGGCGATTAGATATGCGATTATAAGTCCTAGCGCCAGCATGGGCATTGCCGGGATTCCGGTTTTGATTTTTACAGCCAACGCAGAATTGAGAGCCACTCCGACGAGTGCACCAGCGAAAGTGATAAATGAGATTGTGACCGAATGTTCGAACGTCACGGCTGAGAGGAAGATCGCTGGTAGGAAGATGTCCCCTGCTCCGAGGAGCGCTGCGCTGTTTTTGAGCGCGGGTTTTTGTAGCCAACTCACATTTTTATCCGGAGCAAGCAGAAGAAGCGGCACATTTGTCTCCACAGCCTTTTGAGCGAGATGTGGGATAAAACGCGTTATAAAGACGCCGAAGATGTCATACACGCTAAGGAAGATGAGCACGATTATCAAGAAGTTGATTGGAAAGCTCAGGCCAATGGTTATGGATCCTGCAAGTAGTGCGACGAGTATGAGGAGATTGTTTGAAAGAAAGGAATGTTTGAATCGCTCGAATAAGAATAGGGCCACAGCTAAAAGTAGCGAGATTTCCGGCCTTACAAATAAACTGGCGCCACTGAAAATAATGAGCGCCATGCTGATTGAGATGAGCCAGCCAAGAAAGAAGCGCTTACGCAGAATGAATAGGATTATAAGCGCTACAGCAAAAGCGATTAGTAAATTGAGTGGTTCTGCTTCTTGCGCAGGCTGGTCGCGAAAGTAATTGAATAGTGGGCGCGCCTTATCTGAAAGCACGATGGTCAAGATCCACACGGCCACACCGCTTACCGCAAGTATTAAAAGGCTTTTCAGTCTGTGTTTTCGCGCTGGTTTCATAGCACATATTCTACCATACGGGACTTGACAACAGCAGTATTTCGTGCAAATCTTTACGCGCACATTCCAACAACAAAAGGGGGTGGAAATGAATCGGTCACCAGAAGACACAGGGCGTTTCCTGGGCGCTGTCAAGCACATCTTGTATATTCATCACGAAGATCTGGGAAGGCTTCCAAGCGGAATTCCGCGCGATCAGACAACGCGAAGTATGTACTCGGCTGTACTCGAAGCGATTCGTCAAGGCACACCGTTTCTCTACGTAGAGGGTGATGAGATAGAATCGCGTTCATATGCGCGCTTAACCTCAGGCCAGCAGTGTGCTCAACAGCTCACTAGCTTTAAGCACAAGATTCACGTAGGTGACGGCGAATCCGTTCAGCTTCGACTTCTTCGTTTGCTCAGAGACGATAAGGCACTGCGTTCTTTGTTCGCTGGTTTTGAAACGAGTGAACAAAGGATCAAACTCTTTTTGGAAGAACCCTTGCCAGTTACATGGAATCAGATCAAAGAGATCTGGAGTGAAATCACACAAGACTTGCGACGCGAACACAGTCACGACATGACGCCGAAGCTTCTCAAAGAAGCTGAGTGGGTATTCGTCCGCAAACTGCATCGCATGTTGCCGCCCATTCCAATGCCAAGCGATCCGGGGCTACTCAATCCTGATTCGGACGATTGATTTGATCCTCGCTCGATACTCTAACAAAAAACACCTCCCTCGAGGTGTTTTAAATTTTATCCGTTTATCTTTTTGAGGAAATACATCAATAGTAGTCCAAAAATAAATGTCAAAAATGTAGCTATGGAAAACCATGCGCGATTTTCCTTTCTTATCTCCGGAATCAAGTCTGAAGCTGCGATGTACAGAAAACCACCTGCTGTGAATGGTAGAGCAAAATTAATGAAAGAGTCAGCTCGCGATGAAAATAAATAGCCGATTATTCCGCCAAGTACTACGATTAATGCAACAGAAAAGTTAAGAAACAACGCTCTTCCTTTTTTAAAACCACTATGTAACAGCAAACCAAAGTCCCCTACTTCTTGTGGAATTTCGTGAAAAATCACAGCAATAGTAGTTGCGATCCCAAGTCTATAATCAGCAACAAAACTGGCAGCGATAAGCAAGCCGTCAATGAAATTATGAATACCATCGCCAACCAAACTAAGATGGCCGACAAATTGATGTTCCTGGCATGAGGAATCGTGGCAGTGTCTCCAGCGCAAGATTTTTTCTACTAAAAAGAAAATAATAAATCCTATAATCACAAGCCAGAAAAGGGTATTCATATTTTCCGGCATGCGTTCCAGTGATTCTGGAATAAGATGAAAAAACGCTCCGCCAATCAATGTTCCCGCTGAAAGCGAGATGAGAAAAAGGATAATCTGTTTTAAACGCTTTTCATTCAAAAGTATTGTTACAGCTCCAACAAGCGCGCCAAGACTTACTAGAAAAGTTGCGATAATGATTATGACAAGTGTGTTCATAGCAGACCAAAGATTTTACCGATAAAGAAAATATAGAAAACAATAAGAATCGCGCCTTCCCATTTTGTAATTTGCTTGTCTTGCGTTATAAAAAAATAAAGCAATGTCGCGATAATCATGACCGGCAAACTGAAAACAAGGATTGAATGCGGGATAATTAACGTACCGAAAAGTGCCGGGATCCCCATTACTGCTAAAGCATTGAAAATGTTCGAGCCCAAGATATTTCCGACAACTATGTCTAGGTTACCTTTTTTGGCAGCAACCATACAAACTACAAGTTCCGGCAGAGACGTGCCTAGAGCGACTGCGGTAACGGCAATGATTTCTTTTCCAATGTTTAGTATTCCAGACAAGTGGATTACTGATTCTATAGTGTACTGTGCTCCCAAATAAATGAAGCCCATACTAACTATTAAGATTATTAGAGTTTTCCAATCTTTCTTTTCCCTACCATCCATGCCTGCTTGTTTTTTTATAGTTTTTATTTGATTCTGCGAACTGGTGGTATATGACAGGTAGATTGCGAGCGCCAGTAAACATAAAATCGCTTCAGGTAATGAGAATTTTCCGTCCCAAATCGTGATTGCTAATAAAAAAGATGAAGCTATAAATAACGGCAGATCAATTCTTATGAGCTCATGAGAGATTTTTAGTTTTTTTCCTATGAGTGCTGTGATTCCTAAAATTAGAAATATGTTTGTAATGTTGGATCCAACCACGTTTCCGACAACAATCTCCGAAGATTCGCTTACTACCGCAATAATTGAAGATATTAGTTCTGGCAATGACGTGCCTACCGCGATAATGGTAACGCCCACGATAAACGAAGGAATACCTAAGTAGAGCCCTATTTTTATGGCTGCGTCAGTAAAATAATTTGCTGAGCGAATCAGAACCAGCAAGCTCAGGATAAATATTCCACCCCACAAAACTAATTCCGGCATAGTAAGTTATTTTTTGTTGATTGTTTTAATTTTTAATTCTTGCCCGGGTTCGTGAAGTCCCAATCTGTATTTTACGGTTTCTGGTGGTAATGAGTGTATGAATTCTTTTTCATCATCATGAATGCAGTATCTTAGCTTGCCTATGTTGTCAAAAATTTCTTGTCCGGACTCAGCTACCGTAATCTTGCCGTAAAGCCTGAAGTTGATTAAATCTCTGGTAATCAGAAGCACCAGAATTAAAATTGTGGCCAAAAGTACAGTAATCACTTGAGAGTAAATGTCGTCACCTCTAAGATAATATAGACTGTATAGAATGACAGCTGAAAGAGCAAATAA
>JAHIUG010000003.1 GCA_018817245.1 Patescibacteria group bacterium
TCTTAATTAAAAAGGCTGGCGGTTCACTATACCCAAATTTTAATGATTTTTCTAATAAAATTAATTTATTAAAAAAATATCTTGGTGGTTTTGTGGTAGATACAAAAATATCTTATCGAAATAACAGATATTATGTTAAGCAACCTATAGTTATTGGGGTTGACCTGTTTGATTGTTTGAAAAATTCTTCTGGAAGAATAAATAAACAGAAATTAAGACAATTTACTTTCTGTTTGAATAAATTATACAAAGATACCAAAGTACTCCCCGACCTTATTGGAAATCACAATATTTTTTTTACAAAAGAGTGCTTGACAAAGATCTTAATAAAGAAAGTTATAAAGAAAATTTGAGTCAACTCAAATTTCTAAATAATTTTAAATAGTTTAGCGAAGAAGAATTTGAATATTTTTTATTTTTAGATCCCGACCCATGCGCTTCACCCACTATAGTTTCGGGCCTTTGATTTGACATTTTTATGTTTTTTTGCTATTGTTGACGCAGATTTGAAAATCAAAATTTTGAAAAGAAGGGGGAAACAAGATGAAAAGAAAGTCTATTTGGATTATTACTGTTTTGAGTTGTATTATTTTGTGTTCGGCTTTTCTTTACCATTATTATCAAGAACAACAAAAAGAAGAAGAGCGATTGGATTGGGTTGTGGCATGCAATGAGCATTACAGCATGGATTTTTTTGAGAAACTTTATTTTATTTCTAATGCAGATGAGCTTAAGGTGGTCCACAAGCTCATAACCGATGATAATTTGGACGGAGCGGTCGCGATTTATTTACCTTTTGCTAAAAAAAATGAAGAAATACGCTTGTCAGTAGAAGGGGTGGCGAGGTTCGTTAGAGAATCTTATCATCTGGCGCTTTTGGCTTATGACCACGATGAATCCTGGGATTACGAATTGGTCAGCAAACTGTTTGGCGTAAAGGTAACGCAACATTGCTGGTCCATGGGCTCTGCCCACTTTTTAAAATTAGGCCCCAGAGACAGAGATGATATTCGTGGTTGTACAAGCGGGGGAAAAAACTTAACCGAAACGGAGTTGCGCAAATTTGCCAGGATGAGCCTTAGGGGCTTGAAGAATTTTGTTTGTCGTGAAGATAAAGAAAAAGGATAAATGAGAAAACTTAAAAGAGCAGTCTTGTGTGATTGCTCTTTTTCTATACACTCCAGTACCCTCGGGAATATGAAAATACCACATAACTCATACTATCGTCCAAGTTGTGTGGTAATGAACGTTCAGTGAACGTTCATTGAACATACCACAACAAAATGATAAAATTTAAATATGAATAAAGAAATAAGGAAAATAGTTAAAAACGGAAGGGGAAGTTATTATGTAAATATTCCCAAAGAGATGATGAAAGAATTGCGCTTTAAAGAAAAGCAAAAAGTAACCGTTCGCCAGTCAGGTAAGAAGATAATTATAGAAGACTGGAAGAAATAAATTATGGCTATATTTTAAGCCATTAGCTTATTTTAATACATCCCACATCTCTTGGTCTTCTCCGCCATCAAACTTAAAGATTGCGATGCCGCGCACTCCCAATTTGCGCGCCAGGGCGATTTTGTCGGCGATGGCCGGCGCGTCGCTCCATGTCATATAGTTGAAAGATCCTCCTGTAGTCGTTTCTTGAGTTGATGTGGAGTTATAGGTGAATCCGGCTTCATTCGCACTGGTGCGAGCGGGGGTGATGCCAAGTTGCGTGGCGATGTCGATTGCGTAGCCCGGATTAAACGGCCAGAGAACCTTGTATTGATATCCGGAACCCGGGAGCGGTGTCACTGTATACTCGTAGCCGTATGTTGGTATGCCGATAATAAGCTTGTTGCGCGAGATGGTTTGCGCCGCCAGCGTAACCAGGTTTTCTACCCACCCGGGGTCAGCGACCGGCGCATACGGCGCCGAGCGCGCATTGTTGAGGCGCACATCAATAGTGCCCTGATCATAGGCCATAATTTCCACACGGTCGCAGTACTTGTTCATCTCAATGAAGTCGTTGGCGTAATCGGTTGCATCTGGGGGAATAGTTGCGCCTGGACTAAAACGGTCTTCAAGTGGCATGCGCGCCTCAATGGTACAGTAAACCCACTTGTTGCCCATGCGTTGATAGAGACCCCTGAGGAAGGTTGAGAAATAATTCATTGTCTCATGTTTTTTTGCTTCAAAGTCGATATCTATGCCATCAAAGCCGTTTTGTTTTACCAAATTTGCTATCTCATCCTCAAGGGCTATGCGGGTGGAGGTATTGCTAAGAATGCGATGTATGGTGTCGCCGTTGCCCCACATGACCGTCGGGATAACACGGACTTTTGCGGCCTTGGCTGCGGCAATGAAGGATGTCCATGGTTCTTGTGATAGATGCGCGGTGTCGACGAGTGTGCCGTCGGATTTCATTGTGTAGCCAAAAGGCATTATGCTCGTAAGTTGCGAGAGGTGGGGGAGAACGTCGCGCGTGCCGGTTGCCGAGCGCCAATAGGGAATCCAGCCGGAGATTTCAAATGCTCCGACCGCAGGGGCGGTGAGGGAACCCGAAAGCGTAGCGGGATTTTTCGGATAGGTAGTGGCGATTACTAGTGCGGCCTGCGTTCTCGGTCCGTAGATGCCGTAACCTTGAGTAGCCGAACCTGAGCAAATGATGTTTTGGGCGCATTGGAATTTTTTCACGGCTGTTTGCGTGAGCGGACCGAAGTAACCGGTGTTGTAACCTTTGGCGAGATAACCTTGGGCGATGAGTTTATTCTGGAGGGTCACAACGTCGTTTCCCGAGAGCCCGAGCGAGAGTGAGCGCGTCGCCGCAAAAGCGTTCACGGGCATAAGAAAAAACGCGATAGCTACTAAAAAAAGTCTCATATTATATAGTATAGTATAATATAGTAGCATAGCAGATGCGAGAGTAATGGTTTTGTGGTAAAATAAAACCATAACAAAACCAGAATCAATTTGTATATTTGGAGACAGTACCGCGTGGGGCGCATGGGATATGGAAAAAGGTGGATGGGTAAACCGCCTGTGGTTTGATGTTGCAAAAAGGGAAGGAGATGATTATGTAGAAATATATAATTGTAGCGTGTCAGGAGGCACCACCGATACTATATTGGAGAGATTTGAAAATGGTCTTACAACACGGTCGAGTACCACATAACTCATACTATCGTCCAAGTTGTGTGGCACTGAATGTTCAATGAACATAGCCAGTTCGAGTGTGGTTGCCGTTGCGTACGGGTTCTTCAAAATGGTAAAATAAACTTATGTTAAAGAAAAATACAAAAGTGGGGAATTCGTTTTCGCGCAGGGTTTTGGCGAGACATGGAAAATTTGGGGGGACGGTGTACAGGGCGTCGCGTCTTGAGGGCAAGGCGCGAAATGTTGGCATTAAACCTATCCGCAAAAAAAGTAAATAGAAGATTTGGGAATTTTGTACGCCATATTTTAAACCATGGAATGGGGGGTGTTTTTGACCTAAAAAAAGGCGCGCAGTGATGCGCGCCTTTTGGTGTTTTTGGAGCCCTAATCAAGCAGGGTGTGGCCGTGTTCCAGCAGAGTCTGGAATTGCTCCGTGGTCAGCCGGATCTCCCGCGTCTTCCCCTTTGGCCTGTTGTCCTCGGTGATGACGATTTTGTTGTTGACCCTTCTGGCCTGGGGGCAACACTTGCATTTGTCGCACAGCGATAAGACCTTTGTTTTTTTGTCCATTTGAAACCTCCTGTTTTTGTTTATGTTCTCCGTATCCGTGTGTAATAGTATAAAATAAAATAATACTTGTAAAGAGGCAAAGTATGTTTGGATGATATCTTTTAATACGACAAAAGATAAATGGCAGGAGTATACAGATCTGTTCTCTCAGACGGTGGGCACTTTTAGTTTGAAATCGAAATAAATTATAGATAGGTTTTGTGTATTTTTTTATATAGTTTATAATAAGAAGTAGTTTTTATTAATTTAAATAAAATAATATGAGAAGCAAAATTTTCGTTTTGGGTTTATCGGTTTTTTTTCTGCTGGTTTGTTTTAA
>JAHIUG010000021.1 GCA_018817245.1 Patescibacteria group bacterium
CAGCAAACAAAAAACCTCGCCTTTAGGGCGAGGTTTTTTCTGGCTCCGAGGGTGGGATTCGAACCCACGACCAATTGATTAACAGTCAACTGCTCTACCGCTGAGCTACCTCGGAATGTGTGAATGAACGAAGGGATATTAACTTTTTAAATGCAGAATGTCAAGGCTCTTCGTTTGAATAAGACCTTGTGAATTGGTATGATCCCATCATGCTCAAAGAGAAGATAGTTCGTGTCACGCGTTACAACGAGCTTAAAAAATTGTACGAAAAATATGAACGCCTGCTTATCCCTAGCATGCTGCTTTTTGGTGTTGCTGTGGACTTCGTAACATTCCGCGCAATTAAGATTAGCACTGCATTCGCGCTCCTCGGCGTGTATACAATCGTGGCCGGCGCAATTATCGCTTTTATAAACGCGTATGACGGAGAACGCATCAAGCACCAAAACCTTGCGCCGATCAAATATCTTCGTCTGGCCGCTCCTCTTGTCGTGCAATTCACGTTCGGCGCGTTGCTGAGCGCGTCACTAATTTTCTATTGGTTCAGCGGCACAATTTCCGTAAGCTGGCCGTTCATCCTAATTATTGCAGTTCTTATGGCTTCGAACGAAGTTCTGCGTCACCACTATCTAAAACCAACAGTTCAGATAAGCGTCTACTTTTTCATATTATTTTCGCTCTCATCTCTCATACTCCCGTTTGTATTCAACTCAATAAGCCCGTGGATTTTTTTGCTAAGCGGCGTATTGAGCTTAATCGTCATTTATTTATACATTCGGCTTCTGGCAAATTCAATTCCGTATATTCAGCGCAGCAAGGCGCGCATCAGATTTTTTGTAATCGCAATTTTTATATCCATGAACGCGATGTACTTTCTAAACGTGATTCCGCCAATCCCTCTTTCATTGCGCGAGGCCGGCGTTTATCACAGCGTGCAAAGATCCGGGAGCGGATACATTATGCAGGCTGAAGAAGAAAGCTGGCTCGATTGGATTACGCCCGGACAAACCATGCATTTACGACAGGGGGATCGGCTTTACGTTTATACCGCGGTTTTCGCACCCGCGGATTTGGATACCAAGATCTATCATCGCTGGGAGTATTATTCAAAAGATGAGCGCGAGTGGATAAGTGGTGGTCGTTTTTCTTTTTCAATTATTGGCGGAAGGGAGAATGGGTACCGCGGATTTTCTCTTAAGTCTAATTTGACACCGGGCAAATGGCGTGTGAGCGTTGAGACTGAAAGGGGACAGGTGCTTGGAAGAATTAGATTTGCCGTTGAACAGGTCGAGGAGCGCCCAGATTTCAAAAATCTTATTAGATAATTTATAAATTAATTAATATATGAAAAAACTACTCATGGTGTTAGGTGCGATATTTGGAATCATACTTCTTTTTATAATAGGTGTCATTGTCTACATTACAGTTGCTAAACCATTCGGAATTGATATTACGGAAATTCCATCTGCAATTCAAAAATCCTCAGAATCAACAGGCAGTTCGTACGATCACCCGTTATTGAATGAGGAGCAAGAAGTGCTTTTAGAAAACCTCGGTATTGATACGAAAAACATCCCCACACAGATAACACCAGCGCAGGAGAATTGCGCCATAGATGCTCTAGGTGCAGAACGTGTAAAAGAAATCGTCTCCGGAGCAACGCCTTCAATATCTGATTACTTAAAAGCCAAACATTGTTTGGAATGAATCTAACTTATTTTTTCAATTATGAAGATACATACACACAAACTAAGTCTTGCTGCAGCAATTTTTTCCGCTCTCGCAATGCTGCTCCTCAGCCTTGCTAATTCCATGGGCATTTATCAAAATGCGGTTCAGCAAATGCAAAACTGGCATATGTTCTACAAGCCGGATTTTGCAGGAACAATTACCGGCATGATTGAGGCTGCTGTCATGACCTACGTCTCAGTTTATATCATTGTCTGGATATACAACGCGCTCCTCGGAAAAAAGAAGTAATATTCATTTCCAAGTTTTGAAAATAGCACTCAATTTAAGTGCTATTTTTAGTTATCAACATCTTGACGACTGCTCATAAATATGGCAGCGGTATATATACGGGCCGGTGACCCGGCGGTATGCATGGAATTGGTACTCCATGCTAATGGGGTTCAACTCCCCACACCGGCTCGTTATTCAGTTGTTCTTGACAAATTTGGGCTAAATTATTATTTTAAAGAAGGAGTACCAATTCCAGTCAACACCAGGTCACAAAAACACCCCGGAGATCCGAGGTGTTTTTTAGTTATCAACATCTTGACGACTGCTCATAAATATGGCAGCGGTATATGTAGGTGCCCAAAATCTAATTGATAATCACATAAAACATGTCTAAAACACAAATAACACAATCAGATTCCAAAAACTCAGCTACTATTTGCACTCAACTACAAGAATGGGCACATTCAGGCACTAAAGAAAGCATTGAAAAAATTAAAAATGTTTTATCACAGAAAAACAATAAAGAAGTTGAAATTACTGCTGAATTAGCTTATGACGAGGCTTTATATTTCTATTATTCCACATCTAATGAGCAAGAGGAGCGGGATTTTTTGCTTGCAAAAATGATCCACGAAAAAGAAGAACCTCTTTGGAAATTGGAATGTAAAATTGGAGCTGCCAAACTCGAATTACAAAAACTTGAGCTGGATAAGGCTGTTAATAACGCCATTATGAGCGATGAAAGCTCTAATTTACCGGATGACTGGAAATACAGATTTAGTAAAGATTATTACATGACAGTAAAACATCGATTGCTTGAACTTGAAGATGAGCTTGCCTACAATGAGTTTTGGATAAAAATTGCTAAAGAATTAATTAAATCCGATAAATTCAAAAATATTCCTCCCAGAGTTTTTGAGGGTCAGCATTGGAATTATGAAGATGTGTGTATTTGGGGAGATTTTGATGAGCTGGATGATCTGGAAGATTTATCCGGATTGGATGATCTTCTCGAATAGTAAATGAATATTGAAATTGATCAATCTGGTAAAGTTGAAAATACGAGTGTTGATACGATCATCGCTTATTCTAACGGTAGTTCAAAAAGCATTAGGATTGCTGCGCGAGATAAGCGAAAAATCCAAAAAATATATCGGAGTAGTGGCAAAACGCATTTGTATATTTACAAAACTTTTGCACTCTTGATTTATCTGTTAATTGAAAACTCTCTACTTTCTTTGGATAGTGTGATTATTGATATCGAATATCCTGGTTGGAATTTCCTTATCAAGGATTTCCTTTTGCAAGAAATTCGAAAAAAAACATCCGGATTTCAATAAAGAAAAAATTGTCTTTGTCTGCATAGGAAAGAGGTCGCGGGCTCATAAAGTAGCTTATGACACTGCAATAAGAAGGCGGAGCGCGGATATCATAGTAACAACATGAGATATCAATAAATTCATTTAAAATAAAAGAACAACCGGGCGTTTTGTGGATGCTTAAGCCCTTGCAGCGCAAAGTGGGTCGGCATCCCCCCCGATTGATCTTCTATCAAAATAACACGATTTAAAGCTATCTGTCAAAAATATTCATTATAAACTCAGCTCAATATCATTACTGTAAACTCCGCAGGCGCCGCCTAAATATTGGCAGACGCGGAAGTGATACGTGCCCGAAAGTCCGGACCAGGTATCAGATCTCTTATTAGTTTCCGAGTAATAATGATAAGTATCACCAGGATAAACAGGATTTGGATCCTCGGATTTCACGATTTTAAAACCCATTGGCACATCAACGCCGTTCACAACCCAATTTACATAAACCTTTCCGTCCTGAACAGAACCGGTTAAATTAATACTACCGTCGCCAACCGGAACAGGAGCAATAGCGGCCACGATCTTCGCTTCACGCTCCGCAATATAAGAATCAAAATTCTTTGTTGGGAGTACGCTCAAATCTTTATTTGTAATTCCCAGACTTAACTCGCGCATAATGCGATAAGCTTCTTTCCCGTCTTTGAGATAGTGCACGGTCGCATCTTTAGGATGAATGTAATAGGCTTCGCCATGAAGTTCGACCTGAAGAACGATCTTACCGCGCAAACGATTTCGAAGTGTCCAATCGCCAGCCTGAATTTTACTCATATCTTTATTTGAAACTCCCAGTCCGAAATAACGCATCATGTTGTAAGCCGCTGCTCCGTCTTTCATGTAATAACGCTTTCCATCTTCCGGATGCACATACCAAGCTTCACCAACACTCTCAACTTGTAATAAGATGTAGCCTTTCACTCTTTCTGTAAGCACGTTCGAAATTGGAGCGTCATAAATCACTGGCTCAGGTGTCTTAACAAGATCAGTAACAACCTTCTGTCCTTCAGGTCTGGAACTTTCGGATGATCTCACGTTTGTAGTTGAATCTTTGCCGGTCACGCTAATTAGCCATGCGCCAACCCAACCCTTTGTTCCGTTGGGAAGTTTTACTTTGTACCAACCATCAGTTTCAGCGATGATGTTAACTGACGTGCCAACAGCAAGCGTAGTTAAAACTGTGCTTCCTTCCATACAAGCGCCATCACGAACACGAGCGCCGGTATTGATGACACCAGTCCAGCTTCGAGCCCAAACCGGATCAACGTAACAGCCACTAGCTTGGGCTGTATTTGGAGAAATAAATGATACTCCTGCAAACGCAAATGAGAGTATCAGAGCGTAGATGAGCGATTTCATATAAAAATTGTTAAGATTTAATTAATTCAACCTTACACAAAAACGCTATGTTTGACCAGAATTACACATTAGCCTCCCAAAAAACCGCAGTTACTCACGGTTTTTGTTTTTATCAAATTCCAGTCTTTCATTCAAAGAAAAAGAACACCCACAATAATTCTGACGCACAACGCCAATCTCGTCAGATTTTCGACATGACTTTTCAAATCCTGCCTGCTTTTTAAAATCTCTGTCTAAAAATAGCAAACCAAATTCGCTCGCCAACTTCTCGCCGATTGGATTAATAA
>JAHIUG010000022.1 GCA_018817245.1 Patescibacteria group bacterium
TAAGTTATTTTTGGCTAAAATTAGCGACATAGCTTGACAAAAATCATAAAAAATGCTTAACTAGTATCTTCTTCGAGTTGCTCCATGGTGGAGTAAACGGAGACGCTTCAACCCCGAAAGGGAGAAGGGAGTGACCAAATGCGTCACTTTTCGATCATTTCATTGTTCGTAGTAGCATTTTTGCTGGGATGCTCGGTCTCCCCCGGGGCCGACGAGGACGACGGCAGCGGCGGCGCGGCCGGCGCAACAAGCGACGGCGGCAAGACCGCGGCTGGTGGTGCTGGCGGTTCGACTCCGGACGGAGGTTCGGGCGGAACCGGTGGCGTTGCCCAAGGTGGCACCGGCGGCAAGGTCGAGTCCGGTCCGGATCCGGCCAAGTTCTCCTGCGACGATGTGGCCGACGGTCACGCCGCCGTGAAGATGCAATTGCCAAATGGTGCACCTGTGCCTGACGCGTACCTCGTCATCGACGGGATGAAGAAGTACCCGGAGAACAGCGGCTTCACGAGCTGCGGCTGGTGCAACATCCATGTGTCCAAGGACAAGGGTGTGGCGCACACAGTCTTCGACCAAAAGGTACCTGGTACCACTTACATGCTGGCTCCTGGTTCGAGCGAAACAAAGGAACCATACGAAACTCCGAACAAGGAGAAGGTGGTAGCAACCGCATGGTTCTGCAGCAACTACAAGTGCGGAATCAACATTCTACTATGCAACGGCACCAAGGAGGTCGGCAAGCACGTGGACGGCAAGTCCACGGGCGAGATCGTCTGGAATGCCGCGGACTCGTGGAGTCCTGCTGGCAAGCACATCATGTTCGTGACCGAGTAAAACCGGTTCACGCGTAACTCGTTTCCGCCCCGGTTGGTATACTCTGCCTACCGGGGCATTTCTTTAACAAATGAACTTGAGTATTTGGCACATAACTTTTTCGAAAACTACGTTTTGTGTTCACCGTAGCGCTGCTACGCCTTACACAAAGCCTCGTTTTCTTCGCGTTCTGTATCCAAATACACAAGTCCAGATTAAACACGACAACAAAGGAGGAAGAGATGCGGATGAACGGAAGACTTCTTACATTCATTGTTCTTTTTACTCTCATCGGTTGCGGCGAGCCTTTCGAAGCTCAGCTGTTTCCGGCGGCGGACGCGGGTTCCGGCGGACAGGCCGGAGAAACCGCGAGTTCGGGTGAAGCCGGAGAAAGCGCCGGCGGGACATCCGGTTCCGGCGGTATGATCACAACCGGCGGCGGAGGTTCGACTTCCGCTGGCGGGAATGGTGGTGAAGCCGGTCAGCCTGTTGGCGGGGGAGGATCTGCCGGGCATGGCGGTTCTGTTTCCACTGGCGGAAACGGTGGTCAAGCCGGTAAGGGCGGAAGCGCTGGTCAAGGTGGTGACGGTGGCCAAGGCGGCCAGGTTTCCATCTGCA
Source organism: Patescibacteria group bacterium (assembly GCA_018817245.1). Lineage (GTDB taxonomy): Bacteria > Patescibacteriota > Patescibacteriia > 2-12-FULL-60-25 > 2-12-FULL-60-25 > JAHIUG01. The sequence continues at coordinate 1,429 of JAHIUG010000022.1, forward strand.
AAGCCGGTGAAATGCTCTGCGGTTTCATCTGCGTGAGCAAGACCGATCCTGCGTACGGCTGCGGTAACGACAACTGCAAACCGTGCGGCAAGTTCGATCATGCGACCACAGTGTGCAGTAACAGCCAGTGTTCACCGGGCGTATGCGACAGCGGCTACGACAACTGCAACCAAAATGCTCAGGATGGATGCGAGATCAAACTTGCCTCCGACCCCAAGCATTGCGGAAAGTGCGGTAACGTATGCGGTTCCGGGTCTTGCGAAGCCGGCATTTGCAACCCGACTTGCGGTCCTGACAACAAAATCGTAAGTACGGTGGGCGTGTCACTGTGCTGGGTTCTGGGCGACCAGCAAAAACCGGCCAATACGTACATGAGCATGGGCGGCTCGGTGGATCAGCCCAACAAACCGGATATCGTGAGCAAGCCTTTTCCTGGCTGCGTGGCAGATAGCAAAGACGACTTTCAGCTTGTCTGCAAGTTGGGCGATCTGGAATCAAAAACTATCCTGCAACTGATTCCATACATGGCAAAAAATCCAGAGGGAGAGTTCATATGGTTCATGTGTGGAGAAACTCAGTATCCGAATGATTCTTGCAAGGGAGAGATCACGATTTACCAGAACGGTATTGTGGTTTCCACCTTCAAGCATCCGCCCTCAGGGTCGTGGAGTTACGTTGACGTTCAGGGCCGCGAAGAACTCAAGTTCGTGAGCCTACCCTAGATTCGTTCTTTCTGCTTGTTGGTGCGATCAGTCGCATCCTCCTAAGACTCTTTCGAATCCTTTTCGAGAGAGTCTTTTTATTGAACCTTGACCTTTTGACATTTTGCAAGGCTTATGATAATCTTTCGGCGTCTCAAGTGAGGCATTAAATCATCATCTTTCGTCGATAATTTGGCGCATCCTCCCCTAAATAAAGGGGCGCGGCAATGGACGATTGAGAAGTTAAAAGGAGCTTTATTTTTATGCCCAAAATTCCAACAATAGAAGAATTATTAAAAGCAGGAGCACACTTCGGTCACAAAACATCAAAATGGCATCCAAGAATGGAAAAGAATATTTTTGGCAGCCGCCAAGACATCCACATAATCAATCTTGAGAAAACTCAGCTGGCTTTAGAGCAGGCATTGAGTTTTGTAAAAAAGACAACCTCACGCGGTGGAACCGTTTTGCTAATAGGTACGAAGAAGCAGGCCGCTCCGATAGTTGAGAAGTACGCAGCCGAAGCTGAGATTCCATATGTGAACAAGCGCTGGCTGGGTGGAACGTTTACTAATTTCGCGGTTATCAATCAAGTAATAAGAAAGTACAAGGATTTGAAACGAAAACAAGAAAAGGGTGAACTGGTGAAATATACAAAATTTGAGCAACAAAAGTTTAATGAACAAATTGAAAAGCTGGATGATAGCGTTGGAGGCATTCAGAATTTAACAAAGATTCCAGAGGCAATCTTCATCTTGGATATTCGCAAGGATAAGACAGCGTTACAAGAGGCAAAGCGAAGGGGTGTTAAAGTCGTGGCTTTGTGCGATACTAACGTTGATCCTACGGATGTGGATTTTCCGATTCCTTGTAATGATGATGCTGTTAATACGCTTGAGATAATTGTTAAGCTTATGACCGAGGCATGTAAAGAAGGACGAAATGAGTGGGAGACAAATCGTGCGCGCTTAGGCTCAACACTAAAAACCACGGCCGCATCATTTAACCCGGATAATAAATAAAGATTCGTAACACAAAACACATAACTCGTAACATATTCGTTCGCTATTCGTGATATTCGTACAAATTCGTAATTCGTAATCATATGATTGATGCAAAACAAGCCATGGAACTTCGTCAGCGCACAGGCGCGGGAATCTTAGATGCCAAAAGCGCACTTGAAGAAGCTGGTGGCGATATGGATAAGGCCATTGATATTCTTAAAAAGAAAGGCGCGGCCAAAGCGGCCAAGAGGGGCGAAAGAAAAACAGCTGAGGGAGTTGTGGCGTGCTACATCCATCATACAAATAAATTGGGAGCTATGGTTGAGCTGCAGTGTGAAACAGATTTTGTAGCGTTAAATGAAGATTTTCGTCAGTTGGCAAATGATATTGCTATGCAGGTGGCGGCAATGGATCCACTATATTTAACACCGGAGGATGTTCCGACCAATGATCTTGAAAAGCAACGTGAAATTTTTATGGCTGGGATGGCAGAAGAGAATAAGCCGGATGATGTGAAGGAAAAGATTCTTGCCGGCAAGCTTAACAAATGGTATTCCGAAGCGTGTTTGACTAAGCAAGCTTTTTTCAAAGATGAGGATACGAATATTGAGGATCTGGTAAAAGGAAAAATTTCTACTATCGGAGAAAACATTCAGATCGCGCGCTTTGTCCGCTATCAGATGTAAAGAAAAGCATTAATAAAAAAACAGCCCCCAACAGAGGAGGTTGTTTTAGTATGATTTTTATTGTCTCAATGAACTCAAGATTTAAAACCACTAATAAATATAAATTAATCCAATTTCCAAAACCAACAGAAAGTTCCCGATCGGGAACTTTCTGTTGGTTTTCAGATTTTTGATTCGAAAACTTTATTAACCTTGATAGGATAAAATGTAGTAAAAACATTGATCAATAATCACATCAAGTAAAACTATCTTAACACCCACCAAAATGTTCCTATCGGACACTTTTCGTGGGTTTTGTTTTTAGATAGAACGTGAAGCTCTATGTTGATATTAGAATGAGGTTTTAGTCAAAACCTCGGGCAGAGGTCAGCTTGCCGGCAATTAGTTGGCAAGGAGGTAGCGATGAAGTACGGAGAACTGAATCTCGGGCAGGTCGAGGCCGTGGTTAATAAACTCGGAGGCATGGATGGAGTGAGGAGGCTTCTGAGAGACTAGCTGGTGGTTCGAGAGCCCGAGGAATTCAAACCCTGGAAAACCATCAAGCGCGGTACCCACGCCAAGGACGAGCTCGTCCGCGAGCTGGAGGTGACGAACTGCCACGTGAGCGACTGGGCCAAGGACATGATGAGTCAGAACTCGTTCACGGTGGCAGCCGAAGAGGCCGAGCTAGAGCTCATGGTTGCCACAGTGGCTGAGCTGAGCTTCCCTAAAGGAGCCACGTTCAAGCATATCTGCGAGCGCGCCAAGTAGCTGGGTTGGAAACTGTGTCCGGCTGAGGTCTGACCTCAGCTGTGACGGCAGTATCAGGACCAGCCCTTTGGTGAGCGGCTTCTGATCGGCATGGAGCCCATCACCGGCTCGGACGGCAACCTCAACGTGTTCAACGTGAAGCACGATGATGACGGTCTCTGGCTCAACAGTAACTACAGTAATCCGGACAATCACCAGAATCCCGACGACCGTTGTGTGTTCTGCCGGCGCAAGATATCCAATTTTTTCTATGGAACAATCTGCATTTACAATTGCACCCAGAAAAAATATTCATTCATACTATTGCGTCAGGGAAAGATTTCTTGGGCTGGGCTCATTTTCCGGATCATAGAGTGATGCGAACTTCAACCAAGAGAAGGATGTTTCGAAATATTGAGCGCGGACAGAGTCGAATGGAGTCGGTCCAGTCATATCTCGGATTGATAAGTCATGGGAATACCATGAAATTACAGCAAGAGGCAGCCGAAGCTTTGGAACGACCTATCGTCTAAAACCGTAGGTTGTTTTAGTTCTGCTTTTCGTTCATATGCGGTATCATATATCCAATATGTCCATATCATCACGAATTTTTATATTTCCGGCTTTCCTGGTAGCGAGTATTTGTTTTTGGCTTTTGATGCCAGCTTCGGTCAGTGCTTGTGTTACGCCTTTGATTCCAAATGATATTCAACCTGTTCCCACGGCGCCGATTGCAAATAATTCGGTTAAATTGTACGCGAGCATAAATCCAAATTGTGATCAGGATGTTGAAGGCACGGTTACCTTTTCTATAGATGGAATAGAATTGGGTACATCGCCATTTTCATATAAAGCTCTTGGCAGGACAGAGGAGGTTTGGATAGCATGGACACCGGAAGCACCGGGCGTATATATGGCAACTGTAAATATTATTTCAGATACTCTGGAAGGCGGTTCGTTGAGCAAGGAAATTTTGGTGGTTGATGACAATGATGGTGACGGTATAGCTGACTCCCTTGATCCGGATGATGACAATGATGGAGTTTCGGATTACGAGGAAGGTAATCAGCTAACCGATCCAAACAATCCTGATACGGATGGCGATACAGTGAATGATTTGGAAGATGCTTTCCCGTTAGATCCGGAAAAAACCGAAGAAGAGCCGGTAATCCCTCCTCCTCAGCCCTCGCATCCGCCGGAGCCAGCGCCAGAACCACAAATATCACCAGAACCACCCAGCGAACCGGAACCAGAAACGCCGGATCTCGGACCTCAGACGTCGGACGAAACTGAGACTCCAACATCTACTGCAGCTACAACCACAGAATATCAGGTGGTTTCAACAGCACCCGGCTCTTTTGTCTCTAATGAAGCAAAAAATAAAGATAATGGAGAGAACAATAAGCAAGGTAAAGGTGGCGCAAAGACGATGTGGGGAGTTGCAATCCTTTTCGCCGCTTTGGCCGGAGCATTTGAATTAAAACATAATAAAAAGAAGAAAAAATAAACAAAGGACTACGAAATGACCGGATTACGAATTGACGAATGTGAAACGAATTTTACCTGCCTACCGACAGGCAGGCGAATAGTTGACGTATTCCGAATGATGTTTAGAAATTAGTAATTAGTGATTAGAAAAAATAAATTTAATTTATGCCCAATATTGCAATAAACGGCTTTGGCCGCATAGGCCGCAACACTTTCAAAGCAGGTTTTGGAAAACCCGGATTTAATGTGGTGGCTGTGAATGACCTCACTGATCCAAAAACACTCGCGCATCTCTTAAAGCACGACACTGTTTATCATGATTGGGATAAGAAAGTTTCGTATGATGATAAACATTTGATTGTGCAGGGAAAAAAGATTCCTGTAGTTTCAGAAAAGGAGCCGAGAAAATTGCCGTGGAAAAAATATATGGTGGATGTTGTATTGGAATGCACCGGACGTTTTACAAATCTTCAAGATGCTTCTCAGCACATTAGGGCTGGAGCAAAACGCGTTATTATCTCAGCGCCAGCAAAAGGCGGGGGAGTTCCAACTCATGTTATTGGTGTGAATGAGGAAGGAGCGGGCAAAGAAGCAAAGGTTATAAACAATGCGAGCTGTACGACTAATTGTATCGCACCGATTGTCGCGATTATGAACAATGTTTTTGGTGTTAAAAAAGTGATGATGACAACCATCCATTCTTATACTGCCAATCAGGTACTGCAGGACGGTCCGAACAAAGATCTCCGCAGAGCAAGAGCTGCAGCTCAAAATATTATTCCAACCACAACAGGCGCGGCAATTGCTACTACTGAAGTGGTCCCTGAGCTTAACGGACTTTTTGACGGAATTTCCATTCGCGTTCCAACTCCATCTGTTTCATTGTCGGATTTTACATTTTTGTTAAAGAAAAAAGTTACAGTTGAGCAGGTTAATAATGCTTTTAAGAGAGCGGCCAAGAGCCCCATCTACAAGGGAGTGGTTGAAGTTACGCAGGAAGAATTAGTCTCGTCTGATTTTGTTGGGAACTCAGCTTCAGCAATCGTTGATCTTCCATTCACCAAGGTTGTTGATGGTGACATGGTGAAGGTTTTAGCCTGGTATGACAACGAGTGGGGCTATTCTTGTCGTTTGGCGGAAATAGCAATTCAAGTTGGGAAGACAATCTCTTAATGTCATATCATTTCTGTCATCTCGACTGAAGCGCAGACCCGAAAGCTTTCGGGGTGAAGCGAAACGGAGAGATCTTTAGCACCTTGTCATATCGAGCAACGCCGAGAGATCTTTTTAGAAAGATTTCTCCGCTCCGGTCGAAATGACGGATATTTAATACATGGACTGTAGTAAGGCTCAAAAAATTGGTCGTATCTACGATTACTTGACCGCAGCTCTCGCATTAATTGCGTTGGTAATTATTTATATTGACTGGAGAGCGGACAGCCACATGTCAGCAATAGGATATTTATTCGTTATTGGATTAGTGCTCATAATTTATGGAGTATTTTTTGAACCAAGACGTTTAAGTATCAGACATTACAAAGAAAAATTGGTTAAAGATCCAAAAAGCTGGATACGAATTGTTTTTCTGTCAGATTTTCATGCTGGAGGATTTCGTCCAAAAGGATGGTATGAGCGCGTTGCCGCAGAAGCTCAATCTTTAGATCCGGATGTTTTTATACTGGGCGGTGATTATGTGGAAGAATCTGCGAGCGCGATTCAAGAGATAAAAGCCATATCAAAAGTGACTGCGCATTTGGGGAAATATTTTGTTTTGGGTAATCACGATTTTTTGGATCGGCCTCAATTTATCCGCGAAACTTTATCCAATTGGGGGCTTGTTGATCTTACAAACGCGCATGTGACTATTCGGAAAGGGGAGAGGGATGTGCAACTTTCTGCGCTGGATGATCATTGGCATGGGCGACCCTTGATACCACCGTTACGAGTTTCGGATGAGATTCCGCATATTACTGTTGCGCACGAGCCGGACGCTATTCTTGATTTTAAAACCGGTGATACTGATTTGATATTAGCAGGACATACGCACGGTGGGCAGATAAGATTACCACTCATCGGATCTCTGGCACCGATTCCGGCAAAGCTTGGACGCAAAGTAAGTCGCAGACGTAAATTCATTAATGGTACGCCAATGATAATTTCTCAAGGTTGCGGTGAGACAGATTTTGGAGCGCGGCTCTTTTGTCCTGCGCAAATCGTGGTCGTAGAAATAGGCATCTGATTTGCGAAGAGTGAAGCGCGAACAGCGAATTTAAAAAAATGGTACAATATAACGCATGAAACTTCCGGAACTTACTATCGGAAAATCTTTGAAATCTAAAAGGGTTTTAGTTCGCGTTGACTGGAATATTCCATTAACCGGAGAGCTTGCCGGTTTAGATTCGCTTAAACTTGAGCGAACATTCCCTTTGATAAAGGATTTATCAAAACACGGAGCGGTTGTAATTTTAATGACGCACCTAGGACGGCCAAAAAAGCAGGAGAAAAAATATTCAACCAAGAATCTGATTGATATTGTAAAAAAGCAGTCCGGAATTAGGTTGCGATTTTTGGATAAAAAATTAGATGATCCGAAGGGTTTATCTCAGGCAAAGAAATTAATTAAGGTTGCCAAACCAAGCACTATATTTTTATTAGAAAATGTTCGGTTCAATAAAGGGGAAACGGAAAACGATCCGAAGTTGGCCAAGGTCTATTCAGAGCTGGGCTCCTTGTTCGTAAATGATGCATTTGCCTCGTGCCACAGAGAACATGCCTCGGTTGTCGGTATTACGAAACTTTTGCCTTCGTACGCCGGACCATCTTTAATGGCGGAAGTGGAGGCTTTATCTAAACTTCTCAAAAAGCCAAAGAAGCCATTTGTTGCTGTGATCGGCGGCGCAAAATTATCTTCGAAAATAGGAGCGCTCGAATCCCTGCTCAAAATTGCGGACAAGGTTATGGTGGGCGGTGCGATGGCGCATGTTTTCTTTGCAGCCAAAAAGATGTCCATCGGAAAATCCATGATCGAAGAAGAAGCAATCCCGCTAGCCAAAAAGTTGATCAAACATCAGAAACTACTTTTGCCAATAGATGTAGTCGTAGCTAAAAAACTGAATGAAAAAACAAAGGCAAGAGTTGTGCGAGTTGAAGATATTAAAAAGACGGATGTTATTGGTGATATTGGGACCGGAACAATGCTCGCGTGGTCGCAGATTATAAGAAAGGCGCAAACCATTGTCTGGAACGGACCGGTTGGTGTGACAGAGATTCCGACATTTTCAAACGGTTCTAAGGTTTTGAATCAGGCCATTGCGGTTCGCAGTCGCGGTCCGGCTTATGGCGTTGTTGGTGGCGGAGATACTCTTCCGGTTGTTATGCAGAGCGGTATGGGAGAATGGATCGACCATCTCTCTACGGGCGGCGGAGCCATGCTTGAGTTTATAGCGAACAAAGGAAAATTGCCGGGATTGCAGGCGTTAACTAAAGAACTTAAGAACTAAAGAACTGAAGAACAATAACAATTTGTCATTCTGAGCGAAGCGGAGCGTAGTCGAAGAATCTGGCCGCATAGCATCACGAGGCTAGATCCTTCGGCTCCGTAACACTACGCTCAGGATGACTAAGAAGGAATCCTTATGAGAACAAAGATTAAAGACATTAAAGCGCGAGAGATATTGGATTCGCGTGGAAATCCAACAGTAGCTTGCAGGGTAACGTTGTCTTCCGGCGCAACAGCTGAAGCAAAGGTTCCGTCAGGCGCATCAACCGGAATACATGAAGCTCTTGAGCTTCGCGACGGTGGAAAAAGATATGGTGGAAAGGGAGTGAAAAAAGCAGTCGCAAATGTAAATGAAAATATCTTTCCCGTGCTATCTGGCATGGACGCAGAAAAGCAACAGGATATTGATCATGTGATGATAAAGCTAGATGGAACGTCAAATAAATCAAGGTTCGGAGCAAATGCGATTTTGGCAGTTTCACTCGCAACTGCGCAGGCCTTGGCAGTGCATAGAAAAATACCGCTTTGGAAATCTCTTAGTCGCACCTATAAATTTTTAAAAAAGCCATCGCTTCCAGTTCCAACAATGAATGTCTTAAATGGAGGAGCGCATGCAGATTGGGCAATGGATGTGCAAGAGTGCATGATTGTTCCAAGGCGCGGTTCTTTTGCGGAGAAAGTGCGAGCTGGAGCTGAAACGTTTCACGTTTTGCAAAAACTACTCAAAGCACAGGGTTTTATTACTACAGTGGGAGATGAGGGTGGTTTTGCTCCTAAGTTGAAAAATGTTGAAGAGGCATTTGAGCTCCTTGTCCAATCAATAAAGAAAGCAGGCTATAAACCCGGACGTGATATCGCGTTAGCCACAGATGTTGCGGCCAGTGAATTTTATGATAAGAAAAAGAAAGTATATGTTTTTAAGGCTGAGGGTGGAAAAGAATATTCTGCAGAAAAGCTTTTAGAAAGATACAAAGAATGGCAAAAGAAATATCCGCTCATGTCTATCGAAGATCCGTATGATCAGGATGATTGGGCTGCGTGGAAAACGTGCGTGCCCGTTTTAAAGAAGAAGTCGCTCATCGTGGGAGATGATTTCTTTGTTACCAATGTTAAGAGACTGGAGCGTGGTATCAAAGAAAAGGCCTCCACTGCAATTCTTATCAAGTTAAATCAGATCGGCTCGCTAACCGAAACTGTAGATGCTATCACCATGGCACAAAAGGCAAAGTTCGCGGTTATTATCTCGCATCGTTCCGGTGAAACAGATGACACAACAATATCAGACCTCGCAGTTGCATGTGGCGCAGAAAATATAAAAACAGGATCGCTGTCACGATCCGAACGTGTGGAGAAATACAATCGCCTAATGGCAATAGAGGAAGAGTTGAAGAAGTAACCTATCTGTCATTGCGAGGAGCGCAGCGACGCGGCAATCTTTTTGACTTAAATATTAACAAAATCAGCCAAATACGCTTGACAAAAGCGCTGATTTGTGGTAGATTTTGGGCGTTCCTAACAATGGGAGCGTCGTACCTACAACCCAAACTCTTTGCCTAAGGTTGACCTCACGTGAACTATTTGGACACTAGTCCGAAGAATGCGCGTGTTGCTTGCCTGATGGAACGGAGGACAGTATGAGTAAACTGGGAAGATACCTGGAAATCGGCCGCATGATCACGGAAGGACGTATTGGTCCTGTGATGATTCAGGCTATCAAAGATGGTCGTGTGGGGATCAGAGAAGTTCATCCTAGCTCATCAGAGCAAGAGGCAACTGATACTCGCACAGAAGATGAAATCATCGAAGCTGTTGCTGAGATGGGCGTTATGTATAGATTTTTGGATATCGGCAGGATGATCCAAGATGGCCGCCTGGGTAAAGAGCTGGCGGTTGCTATCATCGAGGATAGAGTAGAGATCGCGGATTTCCCGACCCTCATGACTCTCGAAATTGGCACCCATACACCTGAAGAACTGGTTCGTGCGCTGGAAGAATCAGAATACAAGATGGACCTGGGTGTTGATAAATATATTCTTGATAAGACGTTTCGGGTCAGTACCGAGAAGAGAACAATAGAGCTGGTCGTTGTCACACCCGAAGAGCTGGGCATGTTTGACTGGGAACGCATAGCGTTTGAGGATGTGTGTAAACAGGCCAAGAAAAAGGGTCTTGAGCTGTGCCCGCACGACGTTGGGCCACTGGCACGTCTGAAATATTCGGATCAGCTCATGCCAGGAGAGGATCTTGTAAGGGGAAAGACTGCGCTGGTAATCGCAATGAAGCCAGTGAGACGTGATGCGTTTCAGCTAGTACACAATGAGATTAGTGGTAAAGCGATATATACTAGGAGCTTAGATGTGAAATTCTGTCCTTGGGACAAGTTGGTCTTTTGTCGGCGGAAGAAGGCGGCCTAACGCTCTTTGTTCGAAAAGACTCCGAGCCCTGTGTAGAAATACATAGGGCTCTTTTAATTTAAAAAATATCCTTTTGTCATCCTGAGCGGAGTGCAACGTAGCCGAAGGATCTGGCTGCTCAGAATTGTGAGGCTAGATTCTTCGGCTTCACTTCGTTTCGCTCAGAATGACAGATGTTTACTCAGTTTTGCTACGTCGCTCCACTTGCTGCGCGGCTTTTTTAATGGTTGTTTTGTGTTTAGCAACAATAACGCGGACTTGAGTTTTATAAGCCAATAAGATGTTTCTCGCTGCTGTTATTTGGTCTGCTGATGGAGGCATAGATTTAGCTTGTGAGTCGTGGATTTCTGGTTTGATTATACATTACGGGTTAGGAAATGATCTAGAGCGTTGATATTTGGCTAGAATCATGATAGTCTCGGCCGAGAATATGGATAACAAAGCGCCGAAATATTTGATAGTCACATATGGCTGTCAAATGAATAAGAATGATTCCGAACGCATTGCAAGCTTATTGTCTGATCTTGGGTTTGAGCCAACTGAGAGCGATAAAGAGGCTGATCTGATTTTGATAAATAGCTGTTCAGTGCGCAAGTCAGCAGAGGATCGTGTGTTCGGAAGAGTGCATGATTATAGAAAGTTAAAAGAAAAGAATCCAAATTTGATAATTGCGGTCACGGGTTGCATGGCCGGACGAGACAAAAAGGGAGAGTTCAAGGCCAAGATGGGTCCGGTGGATTTGTATTTTCCAACCTCGGATATGGTGAAGCTGCCGCGTTGGATATCCGAACTGCGTCCTGATCTTGTGAACACAACAGATCTTAAATCTGACTATTTAAAGATAAGACCTTTGCGCGCTCCATCTTCTCAGGCTTACGTTTCCATACAAACCGGATGTAACAATTTTTGCACGTACTGCGTTGTGCCTTATGCTCGCGGTTTTGAATCCAATCGTCCTGCAAAAGATATTATGGATGAGGTAAAAGATCTTGCAGCGCATGGCGTTATTGAGATCACGCTCTTAGGCCAAACCGTGAATTCATATAAGGCACCGGATCCAGAGAATTTCTCGAGCAACAACCCCTATGTCATCTCGACCGCAGCGGAGAGATCTATAAATATGTCATCTCGACCGCAGCGGAGAGATCTTTCAGAAAAGATTTCTCCACTCCACCCCGAAAACTTTCGGGGTTCCGGTCGAAATGACAGGGGGAATCATTTTGCTGCGCTCCTTTGGGAAGTAAACCAGATTTCGGAATTAAAACGTGTGCATTGGACAGCGCCATATCCAAGTCAGATGTCTGATGAGGTTATTGACGCGCTCACACTTCCCAAGCAGGTTAACTTTCTTCATCTTCCGGTACAATCAGGATCAAACGAGGTTCTACGTCGCATGAATAGAAAATACACGCGTGAGCAATATCTTGAGATAATAAATAAGGTTAAGGCTAAGCGTCCGGGGATTGCGTTGGCCACAGATATTATCGTTGGATTTTCGGGCGAGACTGAGGAGCAATTTCAGGAAACTGTTTCTTTGTTTAAAGAAGTTGATTTTGATATTTCCTACAACGCGCAGTATAGCCCGCGATCCGGCACGCTGGGTATTAAGCTGTACGAGGATGATATTCCGGCTGCGGAAAAGCGACGTCGCTGGCGAGTGCTGCAGGAACTTATGGAGGAAACCGCGCTGCGCAAGAATCAGGAGTTTAAAGATAAGACAGTGAATGTTTTGGTTGAGAAGATTCAAGACAAATGGGCGAGCGGCAATACTGATGAAATGAAGCTTTGCAGATTCCCGTGCCATGATCCGTCCTTGATCGGTAAAATCGTGCCAGTAAAAGTCACATTAGTCCAAGAGTGGCAATTGATGGGGAATATAGTAGAATGATAAGTAGGTCTACAAAAGTACGAATCCTAAACAAATATGCGAATGCTCAAAAGATCCATATTCGTAAATTGGTATATTCGTCTAAGATTAGTAATTTAGTAGACCATCGTGCCTAAAGTAAAACATCACCAGCCGAGATCAGAGAGCCGCTTACCGCGGGTGGTGTGTATTGTTGGCCCAACTGCGTGTGGAAAGACGTCTCTTGGTATTCGTTTGGCCAAAGCTTATAAAGGTGAAGTTATAAATGCTGACGCGCGTCAGCTTTATACTGATTTTACGATTGGAACCGGAAAACCACAGGGAACGCGAGAAATCTTTCAGGGTAGACGAACTTATATGGTTGATGGTGTTCCTCATTACTTGATGGATTTTTTGAATCCGTTAAACCAGATTACAGTCGCTGAGTGGAGAGATCTTGCTTTAACGGCAATCAGAGGTATTGTAAAAAGAAAACATCTACCTTTGGTTGTCGGTGGTACCGGGCTTTATGTAACTGCACTGGTAGATAATTTTGCATTTCCAAATGTAGAGCCAAAACCTCATCTCCGTGCCGCATTTCGAAGCAAATCTCTTAGTGAGCTTGTCGAACTATTACTAAAACTCGATCCGGCTGCGGCTGAGGCGGTTGATTTAAAAAATCCGCGTCGCGTGATTCGCGCGCTCGAAGTATCCACGTACACAGGCAAACCATTTACTGAATTTAAGAAAGTAGGAAAGCCGGTGGTTGAGGCATTCCAAGTTGGAATAAAATGGCCGCGAGTTGAATTGTTCAAGCGAATTGATTCTGAAATAGAGAGAATGATCGAGCGCGGCTGGTTAGATGAGATCCGCGAAGTTATTCGTAAAAAAGTATCGCTGGACTCGCCGGCAATGACATCGATCGGTTACCGTGAGTTATTGGAATACATCCAGGGGCAGAAGACACTTGAAGAGGCGATTGCAAATTGTAAAAAGGCAGTTCATCGCTATGCCAAGCGACAAGAGACTTGGTACAGGCGAGATCCTCGAATTCACTGGGCGCATGATGAGGATGAAGCGTTTGAAATGGTTGAGGGATGGATGAAGTCAGAAGAGGAATAAAAAAAGTCCCCCTCTTAGTTTAAGAGGGGGTTGGGGGAGTTAGACCCGAAGTCTGATCTAAGGAGAAGGAGCAAATATTCAGGCTAGTCCTGAATTTTTTTACGGAGAAGGTGGCAGGCGATTCCGTAGATGGTTAGCAATGCGCCGCACATGGTCCAAACTGTTACGATTACGCTCTCTTGCCATTTGTAATCTAGGAGCAAGAATCCGAATATAAACAGAATCAATGCATTTCCAAGGCCTTGCAGGAATGAGCTTAGTGAGCCATAGGTTGCACGATACTCACTTCTCACACGTCGCTGCTCAAATACATCGATTTGAGGTCTGAACATCCCATGCCCAAAATTGTAAATACAGATAATAGCTAGCGGGGTTAATAGGTCAGGCCAGTGGCCAATAATAGCAATTCCAAATCCCATAATTAGGATGGAGCTCGATATCCTGATCACTTCCTTATTTTTAGGTACGCCAATATTCCGAATCACGTAATTACCAATTGCAATTGAACAGGTGATCGCGATCCATACAAACGCAAGTCCGAATTGCCCTGATCGTGGCCCGAAGAAGGGTTGCCAAAAGTAGAACATGGGCCTGGAGAAACTCATGACTAAAATCGTACAGATAACTGCCCAGATAAGAGCTGGACTTGCTTTGAATTTCTGCAGGCTCTGTTTAAGAGCAGCGATTTCACTAATCCGTTTTAAGGGTTCGCCGTGACTATTCATGCAATAGAGACTGACTAGAAAAGAAGCACCTGCCAGAATACTTCCAGCAAACCAACTTAATTTGAAGTCGATCAAGCCTAAGGCTGCGCCAATTACACCGCCTCCACAAAATCCTGTGGAATTAAAGATTGCAGCTGTTCCAAAGACTCGATCCAAATCATTTTCTTGATTTCGTCTGGCTAGAGCGTCGGTTATCCATGCCTGACGAGCGCCAGACATGAATGAATCACCCACACCTAAACCGATTTCAACTAGTAA
>JAHIUG010000023.1 GCA_018817245.1 Patescibacteria group bacterium
GCCGGCAAAATCGACCCCTGAATATACGCTAGGCATCCTATTGATAGGCCAGCACCAACTGCATGGCGCCACAACTTTTTATCAGCGAGTTTTAGTACGAACCAAACCAAAAGAAGCAGGAAGAAGCTCGAGAGAAATGTGTGATAGTACTGTGTGTAGTGATAGAAAGTGTAAGGATAGATGGCCATCAAAATTCCACCTATTAATGCAGCGCGTTTACCAACCAAGAATTTTCCAACTGCGTAAACTAACCACAATGCACCACCCACAAATATATTTTGAACAATCGCTTGGGCCCAAATATTCTCCGGAGAAAAGAATGTATACAGGCCCGTTAGGAAGAATAAGAAGCCTGGAGATCGATAAGCTGAAGCACAACCTGATTCAGCAGCAAAGCTATATCCATATCCCTGGAACCAGCGTTCAACCAAAGTATAAAAACCCCATTCACGATTGACGAGCGAGTCGTGGAACAGAGCAACGGATGCAATGCGCGATATGAGAATTAGAAGTATGAATGCCGCAACCCACAGTTCCCAGCGAGGATAATTCGCTTTTTGCTCTTCGCATTTCGCTCTTCGCACCAATAACGCACGCCAGCCATTTTTCTGCTTTTCATGCAAAACATCCTGAGGTTGGAATTCATTTGCGCGTTTTAAAGCTGATTTTCGCATTGCTTCGCGTCTTTCCGGCTCTAGAATCTGTTCGGATATAGCCGCTGCCAGAGCTTGCGCGTCATTCGGTTCAACCACGCGGCCATCGATTTGAGGGCGCAGAAACGAGCCGACACAACCTGTATTTGTCGCAACAATCGGAACTCCGGCAGCCATTGCCTCGACCACCGTTCTCCCCCACCCTTCATAACGAGATGAAAGAACGAACAGGTCTGCTCCTTCCCACAATTCACATGGATCAGCCCATGGTTGAACACTGATTTGCTTCATTAGATTTTGACGTTCAATCTCGCTTTTCAGCCACTCATCCAATGGACCGGCTCCTATAAGCTGGAGCTCGAACCAGATGCCTCGACTCTTCAGAATCTGTGCAGCTTGCAACAAAACATCCAAACCTTTCTGCTTCACGAATCTGCAGGGCACAACAATCCTAAAATGACCGCCTGCTAATTTCATTTGTGAAGTATCTGTTCGATCTGAAAGCTTTGCGCTAATAGGGAAAAGATCTTGCGCTACACAAATGACATCAATTCTATTCTCATCCACACCGATCCGAACCAAGTGTTGCTTAACTCTTTCACTCACAGCCCGAACTCGCTCTGCTCGTTTTAAGATAAAGCGACCAAGCCAAGACAAGACACGATTCTTCCAGGATTCTCGAACCCAATAGCCGGAATAAAAATCACCATGTTCTTGAATTTCCAAAGGTGAGTTAGTCCAGCGTGAGACAAAGTACCCGACCAAGCCAGCTACAAACGGATCTTGAGCTGTAATAATTGTTTGCCCAGGAAGCTTCTTAGCCTCTTTAATTCCGCAGACTAAAGAGCGCCACAAACGAATGAATGATGATCCTGAAAATCCCTGAGATCTGAATGGTGGTACATTCACCTTTGCCGGTTGTTTTAGCGAAGAAATCACTATTGCACTAATTGATTGCTCCTCACTTGCCAGAGATGAAACTCGCTCGAATACATCTGAATTTGGGTTGAGGAGCGCCTTATCATAACTAACCATTACTATATTCATTTTCTGACCTTCAGACGGTTCCACAACACGTGTTAAGATTTTCTCAGTTTCTTTGGTCATGTCATTAAACGTCCACTCGGAAATTTCATCTGTCCGTAGTCCGTAGTCCGTAGTCCGAAGTTTTTGACCTGAAAGTTCGGTCAAGGCCTGTGTCCATTTCTCTCTATCCAAATAAGGAAGCACTGTAACTAGTTCCTTAAATGTATAGCGCGTTTCAGGATTACCTCCTTTATCACTTACAAAACTTGGAATTCCAAAAGATGCTGCTTCGGCAACTACGTGCGGGTAGCCTTCGTATGCAGATGGAAGAACGAGTGCGTCAGAAGCTGTGTACCAACGCGCAACCGCAGCCCTTCCGATCGCTCCTAAGAAACGAACTCTGTCTTCAACTCCATTTTTGCGTGCAATTTTTTTCCAATTTTCCAACTCCGGACCATCGCCTGCAACAACCAGAATGTGCGAGCTTGGCATATCTTTCCACCAACTAATCATTTCTCCGATACCTTTCCACCTAACAGCTCTCCCAACATAAAGAGCAACAAACTTATTCATTACACCTAATGTCTGTCTTTCTGTGTCTCGATCCCCTACTTCAGGCAAAGAATGAATAGCATTTTTAATAACCACAATTCTTTCAACTGGAACTCCCCATTTTTCAACAACACTTGCTAAGTATTTGCTTGGAACTATGATTCTTTTTGCGTTACGTGCAGTCCAGCGTTCAGCTAATTCATAAAAACCAACAATCCCACCATGTCGCTTGTTTAAAAAATCATCCAAAATAGTAACCTTCTGCCGGCTATTATTCTTTTTATTTTCTGACATCTCCCACGCATAATCGCCAACTATTTTCATGATGGTGGAACGACCTGCCAACTTAGCACCGAGTGTTGCCGGAAGTCCTTCAGATACCGGACCCTGCAAATAAACCAAATCAACTTTTCGAGCTGCGAAAAAAACACGTGATGCAAATCGCAAATAACGAACTACTGCTCCGCCTTTTCGCGACACGCGGCTTACTGGAAATTCATCATCGCAATTTTTTACTTGTTCGCCATATGCAATAACGCTAACTTCATGCCCCATCTTTTTTAAAGCCAAAGCCAGACCCCGTGTATACGTAGCCGGCCCACCTAATTCCGGTGGATATATTCCTGTGGCAAGAAGTATTTTCATAAGCTGGTATGCAGTATTCAGTATGTTCAATCAGATATACTCAATACTGTATACCGTATACTCTATCCTTTTTTAACCACAACTGTCGTAGACCACATTACTTTTTCCAATTCCTCCGGCAGATACATTTGATTTAGCTTATTCTCAAATTCGTACCAAGTCTTAACAGCCTCTTCTTCTGCCGCACGCATAAAGCCCTTTAACGGATACAAATTATGCTTTTTAATATCTGTTATATTAAAGCCCTGTTTCCGTATTTGATCACAAAATAGCTTATCATCAACACGCTTCATATAAGAGCCCTGTGCTCCAAATAGCGCCAGCAACTGGCTAATTGGCACCATTAGCCTTTCTTTTACGTTATTTGAACGAAAATGGCCACTATCATAGTTAAGGTAAGCCACTCCTCCGGAACTTAGCGCATTCCAAACAGTTCGCAAAAAGGCGGGATGATCAACAACGTGTTCTATGGCGCTCATAGCCATTACAGAATCGTAAACTCCATCAATAAGTTTTTGAGCGTCAAAATGCTGTAAATTGATCTGCGTGTTACCTTGATAGGAAGTTTTGCCTTGCAAAATCGCGCGCTCATCTGAATCTATTCCAGTCACTCTTATGTTTGGATGAGTTTTTAAAAATCGCTCCCAAATCCTGCCATTGCCACAAGCCAAATCCAAAATCCGAGCCGGAGCCTTCCCGTATCGTCGATCTAACTCTTCAAGCATCCATTGTTTGGCTGCATTTCCTTTTTCGAATAGCATGATGGTCTACGAAATTACGAATCTTAAACGAATATACGAATATGTTATGTGTTACGTGTTATGTGTTACGGATAATAGAAGCTCTTCCATCTGCCGCGCTATTGTATCCCAGTCGTACTTGCTATGAACTAAGGCCGCTCCTTGTTCGATTAACTTTTCCCGCAAGCCTGGTTCAGTCTGAATTCTGAGTACGGCTTTTGCTATAGACTCAGGATCACGAACCTCACAGAACACACCCGTGTGACCATCCAATAAAAAATCCGGAATGCCACCAACCGAAGTTCCTATAATCGGCAACCCGGCAGCCATTGCTTCCAAAAACGAGTTGCCCAAACCCTCGGATAATGAAGGGCGAATAAAAATATCTGACGCCTGTAAAATTGCCGGCAATTCGTCATGTTCACGTCTTCCTAAAAACACGACTCTATCAGAAAGTTCTTTTTGTTTTGTAAGACTCAGGAGTTTGTCTTGATCCTCACCTTCTCCAATGATCAATGCTTTATGATTATCAGGGAGATGCGTGAGTGCGCGAATCATATCGTCCACGCCGTTCTTAAGTGACAGTCTGGAAGTTGTGACTAATACTATATCGTCATTAGCAAAACCAAATTCTCTACGCAGTTCAGCTCTGCGTTCTAAAGATATACGAGTGGAAAATTGCGCGACGTTCACGCCATTGGGAACGACTTCCGGCACACCGCCGAATCCCATCTTCTTTGCCCAGACTGACAAAAATCTGCTGATTGCTTGAACTGCATTGGCACGCGCAAAGATTTTCTTATGCAAAAACATCAAATAACCTGCGCGCTCTGCGTAATGTTCGAGCGGATCACCCTCCTGAAGCGTGAGCAGCATTCGCGATTTCGGACGCAGCCACGTGTACACCAAAGCTGTAAAACCTCCGTATGACGCCATAAGCGACCAAATGACAAAGGGCGAAGAGCGAAAGGCGAAGAGCGAATATATTGAGCCGAAAATCGGAAGAAGGTATTTATCTATTGAATGCCCAAATCCCACGCGATGCACAGTCACATTTCCGATTCGCTCCTTGAATTTCAAACCCGGTTTAATACGAGCGCAAATCAAATCAAACTGCCAGTTCGGAAGTCTGTCTGTTATTTCTTTCATGGCCACTTCAGCTCCGCCCACCAACGGGAAATATGTTGTGGAGAAAATCACAGCTCGGAGTTCGGCATTCGGGATTCGGAATTCGGGATTCATAATCAGTAATTAACATTCTCACATTCTTGAGAATGTTAGAATGTTTTTTATATGACTTGTTTGAAATAATCAATTGTCTTAAATAAGCCATCATGCAATTGAACAGTCGGCTCCCAATCCAGTTTCTCTTTGGCTAAAGCAATATCAGCGCGGCGCTGTTTGGGATCGTCTGCGACAGCCGGCAGGTGTGTGATTTTGGATGAAGAGCCCGTCATCTCAACAACCATGTTGGCCAATTCCAAAATCGAAAACTCTCCGGGGTTTCCAATATTAACCGGACCTGTGAAATTCTCAGATTGCATCATGCACATCATGCCTTCTATTAAATCGTCGATATATTGAAACGACCGCGTGTATGATCCATCTCCGTAAATCGTAATGTCTTCGCCGCGCAGAGCTTGCAAAATAAAATTCGAAACCACGCGCCCGTCGTGCATTGCCATGCGCGGCCCATACGTATTAAAAATGCGCACGATCTTTACGTCCACTCCGAATTCACGGTGATAATCAAAACATAAAGTTTCCGCACAGCGCTTGCCTTCGTCGTAACACGCGCGGCGTGAGATCGGATTTACATTACCCCAATATTTTTCATTTTGCGGATGTTGCTCGGGATCTCCGTATACCTCAGAAGTTGATGCCTGAAGAAGCCTTGCGCCAGTAACTTTCGCGAGATCCAGGCATGTCATTATTCCTAAGACGTTTGTTCGAACTGTAGCAACAGGATCGTGCTGATAATGAACAGGTGACGCTGGACACGCTAAATTAAATATCCAATCCACTTTGGCAAAAAACGGCAACTGAATATCTCTTTTAATAAAAGTAAAATTCGGATGTTCTATCAAATGCTGAATATTCTTCTGTGACCCAGTGAAAAGATTATCCAAACAAATAACTTCATGACCATCTCTAATCAAACGATCGCAGAGATGTGACCCTACGAAACCTGCACCTCCTGTTACCAGTACCTTTTTCATATTATTGGTCTACGAAAATACGAATCTTATACGAAATATACGAATAATTTTCAACTTCCAACTTACAATTTTCAATTTCCAAACGTTTGAGAATTGAAAATTTTTCCTCAGCCCTTCCGCCCCTCAGCCATACCGCCCCTCAGCCATTTTTACTCAGCCAAGTCGAAAGTGATACTAGCATCCACAATCGATTTCCATGATCCGCTCCTTTACGATTTTCTGTAATCAGATGTTCAATAACTTGCGGTCGCATGAATGTGTGCAGCGGACTTCCGGATGCTAGGCAGCGTTCGTTCACCAATGGCTGTAGTGGTCCGCGAAACCATTCCGCTAACGGAACTTGAAAACCCAGTTTAGGACCATCTAGCACTTCATCCGGCACAATCCCATTTAATGCACGCTTTAACGCGACCTTTGTCTTACCATGAATCACCTTTTGATTCAATGGTAGGCCGAGTGCGAATGAAACAAGTTTCTGATCCAAAAAAGGAGCACGCGCCTCCAGCCCAAAAGCCATTGTTGCACGATCCATTTTCACATTTAAATCATCTGGCAAATATGAAGTAAGATCAAATAGAAGAGCTGATTCCAAATCCCATTTACCGCCCATTTTAGATGCGATAAACTCAGCCGCATTAGCGTCCTCAGTTTGTTGTAAAAACTCCGGCACACAAAGACTAGACAATCCCTTAGATGAAAAATATGAGCCGGTAAAAAGTTCGCCGTATGCAATGGAGGGTCTGGATTTCAAAGCCTCTATGGTTTCCGCCATGCGCTTAAACCGAGGATCTTTAAGCAGATCTGAAATCAACCTTCCTATTGAAGGCGTTAAACCGGACATACCGGGCATTTTTGAAGCTCGCAAAGCAACAGCGTAAGCGACATATCTACGATATCCACCGAATACTTCATCTCCACCATCACCAGTTAGTACAACTTTGATTTGTTTCGCTGTTTCACGCGCGAGCATCCAAACCGGTAAAGCTGACGAATCAGCATAAGGAACATCATAATGATCAGTTAGCGTATCTATGAGCTCCAGTAAATGTTCAGGACGCGCCTCAAACTCCATGTGATCGGTTCCAAAATGAGAAGCTATTTTGCTTGCCGCCGTACGCTCATCCATGTGCAGATTTGGAAATCCCATTGTGAATGTGCGTAATGGATGATCGGAATATTTGGATGCATAAGCCACAACCGCAGCAGAATCAATGCCTCCGGATAAAAACGCACCAACCGGAACATCAGACGTGAGTTGGCGAATCTTAACTGCTTCTTCTAAATGTGAGCGGATTTGTTCATCCAAATTTCGGTATTCGGTATTCGGTATTCGGTATCCGGATTCGTGATTAATCTTCCATTCATTATATTGATGCAAACTCCAACCGTGTTCGCTCCACACTCCATAGCTACCGGGTCTCAATTGCTTAATTCCCTGAAATCCGGTTTGCGGTGTCGGCACATATTGCAATCCCAAAAATAATCGTACCGCCTGCCAATCCGGTTTCAAATCCACAATGCCGCGGAAAGCTTTTATCTCAGAAGCAAACAGCAAATCACCATTGGGTGTGATCGTATAAAAAAGCGGCTTCTTTCCAATTCTGTCACGCGCCAACAATAATCTTTTTTTGTTATTATCCCACAACGCAAATGCAAACATGCCGCGTAATCTGTCAATCACACCATCGCCCCAGCGCTTATATCCCTCTAATATAATTTCTGTATCGCTTTCTGATTTCCAATCTGCTGAAAGTTCTTGTTTAAGCTCGTTGTAATTATAAATCTCTCCATTAAGTACAACAGTAATTTCACCGGAAGTGTCTGTCATAGGCTGCGCTCCTCGATCTGATAAATCAATAATTGCAAGACGTCTGTGAGCTAGGCCTGCTCCGGGTACAGACCACAAACCTCGCCCATCAGGACCCCGATGCGCTAAAGCCCCGGACATACGCTCGAGCTGATCTCTGTCCGGAGAAGTCTTATCTTTTTTAACTATTCCTGCTATTCCACACATAGTTTCGACTGTCGAATATCGTATTTCGAATATCGACCATTAGCCCTAAGCCCTTCAGCCCCTCGGCTCATTGACCTTTTCAGCCTTTTGACTAAACAACCCATATTCCGCTATCTTAACTGCAATTATGCATATCGCCAAGAGACGAATATTGTTTCTCATCACCACCTCCGATTGGGGGGGTGCTCAAAATTTTGTATTCAACATGGCTCGGGAGGCCAAAAAACAGGGTTTTGACGTTATGGTCGCAGCTGGCGAATCCGGGGAATTAGGAGCCCGTTGTGAACAAATTGGCATAAATTACAGAAAAGTCAAGACAATTAAACGTAAATTAACACCTTTTCATGATCTTGCGGCATTGTATGAAATAAGAAGTCTTATTAGGGAGTTCCGACCCCATATCGTACATTTAAACAGCTCTAAGATGGGCGTTCTCGGAGCACTGGCGGCAAACTTGGAAAAAGTGCCACGTATTATTTATAGGATTGGCGGCTGGGCGTTTCTAGAAGACCTAGGGAAAATCAAACACTGGATTTATTTGTGGTCAGAAAAGTGGTCGGCTCCAAAGAAAGACATTATCGTTACCGTTCATCCCGGGGATGAGGAGCTGGCAAAGAAATACAATTTCCGTCCGCGCGACAGAATTATTACAATCCCTAACGGTATTGATCTTGCGCAATTTGACAGTGAGCTACTCACGAGAGATGTGGCGCGTCAAAAGCTTGACCTTGGAGTCAACGATCTTGTGATCGGTACGATCGCTAACTATTATCCGGCAAAAAATATTCCTTGGTATCTGGAGTGTATTTCGGAAATCGAAAATCAAAAATCGGAAATCGGTCAAGGATCCCGAATACCAAATACCGAATACCGAATACCGAATGTTCGCTTCGTGATTATTGGAGACGGTCCTGACAATAATTTGGTTCGAAATAAATACGAGGAACTGAATCTGGACAACCGCGTAATTTTAACCGGTCGACGCGCAGATGCACGATCTTTATTAAAAGCTTTTGATATTTTTGTACTCCCATCTTCCAAAGAAGGAATGCCCTGGACTTTACTCGAAGCAATGGCCGCTAGTTTACCTTGTGTTGCTACGAATGTTGGAGCGTGTCGCTGGATGTTGGATCCGAATGCAGGAATCGTTATTCCTTCCAAAGACAAAGCTGCTCTAGTGAATGCAATTAATGATCTGATTTCAAATAAAGAAAAACAAGAGCTGCTTGGAAAAGAAGCTCGACATGCTGTTGAAACACGTTTCAGATGGGAGACCGCTGTGCAAGATACACTTGAACTCTTTAGATAATTACGAATAACTAATTACTAATTACGAATGTTGGTGTTTTTCTATCCAATCCTACATTCATTTGAAATTCGAATTTAGTAATTCGTAATTTTATTTAATCCGTGGTCCTGCTCCGCTCGTTGTTGCTACGGGCGTGCTTATTTCCGGTTCAGACGACGGCGGCGCGACATCAACGCCTTCGGTCATCTTCAACGCGTCATTAATACTCGTAACATTGCCCTGTACTAAAGGTAGTAACCTCGCGGCAAATGTATGATCCAATCTGCCCAAAGCATCCAAAATCATATTTCTTTCTTCTATCAAACCTTGGCGCTCCGCCGCTCTCGCAATTTCAACATACACACCAAGCTGTGCTTGAGGTAAATTAGGAAGCATGGCGATTATTTCCTTGATCTTCTCTTTTTCACCAACTTGATCATAAGCTGACACAAGTGCCATGGCCTCCTGTCCGGTCTTAAGAACATACGAGTATGTAGATTCAACGGCCAAGATCATATTCTTTGCCCCCTCTTCTTTCTCCCCTCTGTCAAAATACTGATGCAAACCCAGCAGCCAGTATGACTCTCCTTGCTCAACATCAAATGAAATTACCTGATTTAACAAGGCTACAGCTTCGTCGCTTCTTCCACGGTCGATTAAAAATCTTGCATAGCCATAATACAACTGTTGCCGCTTTGGGCTAAGCTCGATTGCTTTTTTATATTGAGTCTCTGAAATAGCGGAATCCTCCGGCACAAAACGACTCAAACTCTCAGCAAACCGTGCGAATATAAAACGTGAGTGCGCATTTTTAGGATGCTCTTCCACGCGCTTATTCGATACGCGGATTATCAGATCATGCCACTCGCGCCAGTTTGGTATGGATTCCAATTTTCCAGTCCCGGCCAAGCTGATGAAATTCCTGGACTGTAAGAATGACTGCTCGTCCAGATATGGTGTCGTAATACTAAAGGCCTTTTCAGCGTAACGATAAGCGTCCTCAAAGTTCCCGTTAGCATAGGCTTTATTGGAAGCAATTGAGATCATTGAGGCTCGAAATGGTAAAATCGTAGTTCTCCATACCATAAACAAAGCTGCTACCTCCAATATGACTAACAGAATCAGAGCTGTGTTCACATTTTTAACCTTATCACTTTGCACTTGTGGAAGTTCATTTGTATTTAATGAAAACCCCCGAACACTTATGGCAATAACAAACGCATACAACAAATAACTCATGGAGAACAGTGCGGGGTGATCGAATACGAACAAATTCTGCACGAAATATGCTACTGGCAAAGCTACGAGCACGCTGGTCATTGACGCATCTATCCACTTCTTTCTATATGCCCGCACCACGCATGTATATAAAGATATAAAAATTGCTGCAAAAGTTACTAAGCCAAATAAACCAGTCATTGATATAACATCCAGCATTGTGTTATGCGCACGATCAAACCAAGTTTCGTAATAGCCAAAGCGCAAAGATTCCGGATTATACTTTTCATTGAATGTGATGTGAAAAGTATCCAGACCGGAACCTGTTAAAGGACGATCAATAAACCCTTTCCACGCAATGTCCCAAGCTATAAATCTTGTGCGAGATGCCACAGAGAAGTTTGTAAAACGTGACAATGTTGAGTTTTGGATAAACTCCGTGTTTCTAAAAGCAAAAAGAAATCCATAACTGATAAAGCACAACGAAACAAAAGCCAATAGTCTCTTTTTTGTTTTTCTGCTAGGTGTAAGAATTGCATATGTAATACAAAAAACAAGTACTCCAATTCCTAAACCAACCAAAGCACCACGCGATTGAGCCAAAATAAATGCAGCTATATCTAATAAAGCCACGAATGTGTAGAACAGCCTTGCCTGACGGCTGTCGCTCTTCATCCATAAAAGCGCGATAAAAAACAAACTGAAAATTTGATACGCAGCCATGTAAATCGGATTATCTAACAAGCCGCCAACGCGATCACCGGCCGGAAATAGTAGCAGATTAGGAAATGGTTTTTGCAGAATAGCGATAATGGCCATGAAGCCGGACAGTGCTACCTGGTAATTCAGCAAACGTCTCCATTGCGGCCAGGTTTTAATCACACCGATGGTCATGGTAAGCCATGCTAGAAAATGTAGCAGTGTAAACAATCCATTCATGCGCTCCTGATTCCCCCACCACGAACGAGCTACATCGACTGAAAAAATAACCGAAGCTGCCACTGCAAAAAAATACGCGATTATCGCTACATATAATAATGAAAATTTCGGTCGATAACGTGAATCCAGCCAGGCTAAGGCAACATACGCTGGAAATGTAATTCCTATTAAAAGCTGTAAAAATGCCAATTTTGAGAATACGAACGGGAAGATAACCACCGGCCAAAATATCAGTGGCATGAGCAAACCCCCATAAATACCAATGTAGGTAATAACTTTAAACAAACGTATGATTTGTGATCTTTTCATAGTTAAATGAGGATATCATAAAAGACCCCAAGAACACTAGAACAACCCACCTGTCATCTCGACTGGAGCGTAGCCCCGAAAGCTTTCGGGGCGAAGCGTAACGGAGAGATCTTTGCATCTGTCATCTCGAGCGTAGCCGAGAGATCTTTCTAAAAGATTTCCCCGCTCCGCATTCGCTCCGGTCGAAATGACAAAAAATACAATTTATCGCACTCCATTCGTATATTCGTATAAGATTCGTATTTTCGTAGACTTGGAAACCAAAGACCCGGCAAAAGCCGGGTCTTGGTTTTTTAACTTATGAATCCTGATGGATTACAAGCTAAGGGTTTGTGTCTGGGAGACGTCTTCAATGTAGACATCATTTGTCCAGTCACGTGATCCTGCGGATGTACCCAATGCTGAACTATGTGGGACACCTGACATATCGGACCATAGGAACGTACCGGCATAGAATGTTCCAGCCGGAGTTGATGACGGAGCAGCACTCACGTCAATCGTGAAGATGCTCGCGCTCGATACCAGCGGAGAAACAGCAAAGCTGTCGTCTAGGTAACCGGTAACGATAGGAGAGTTCGCGTCGCGGTAGAACGAAAGTGACATGTTCTGACCGGAGGCCGCACCTGACACTGTGGCGTGCAGAGTGTAGACATTACCCGAGCCAGAAATTGATTCTTCGCCTGTAAAGCTGACGGTTACGTAACCTGCCGCTTGGTTTGCAGCAATCGTGCCGGCTTCGACATCTGATGCCGCGCCGGTTGACGATGAGTACACAACAGCGAAGTCACCTAGTGCCATATCTGACGAGCCCTTGCGGACGCGGAAGTTGGCTAATGTGACGGCTGAGGTCTTAGATAGTGCAAACACTACCTGCTTCAATCCAACAGTACCATTGGCATCAGCAGCGACCTGGAACTTGATGAGATCCTGATCGATGTTGGCCAGTGTTGTTGAGGACAATGACTGCTTTGTCACAATTGGTTTTGTCTGACGTGTGACCATGGCATTACCATGTGCAGCATTTGTTGTTGAAGCATATACACGCTCACCTGAAGCTAAACCAGTAGCGCGGATGTTAGCGCTCGAGAAATAACTCGAGTTCCATTCACCCGTCATTACGCCAGAGTTCAAACCCATTGCCGGAACCATGCCTGAGCGATGAACGCCCGCGACTGCTCCTGATACTGTGGATGAAGCCTGTACGCTTGAAAGTTTAGCCCAGAGCTGGAAGTTTACTGAACCGTTCTTAGGAACAGTGATCTTACTGCTTGAAAGATCCATATCCCTAGTACCAGTCGTACCGGACGATAAGATATCTTGAGCCTTTACTACACCGCCTGCAGCAACTGCAACTGCTGTGAATACAGAGTTGTCTGCTAAGTTTCCGGCTGTGGAGCTTGCTAAGACTGCAATGCGGTCTAGTTCCATTGATTCAAACTGGGCTGTTGCCTTGTATGAAGCAAATGGTACCCACACATCTTTGCCAGCCACAACGATTGTGGAGACCGGATGTGAATCACTGTTATAGGTGACTGTACCGCTGTTTCTAACTGTCTGTATAACTGATGGACTTGCACCAGTAGCGTTTGCTGTGACAGAAGCTGCTAAGCTCGGTGTGACTGTATTTGCGTCACCATCCTGAGCTGAGACATTGCCTGTTGAAGCAATACCGACTGAGATTTGGTCATAAGGTGCGGTTGTGGAAGCTGTTGAGCTGAAAGTCGCCTTGACTATCAGGCTCTTGCTGCCACCTGCGGCAATCGTCAAGTCCATGTTGCTCATTTGAGCAGTACCGAGAGTTGTATCAGGTGTTCTGGCTACGCCGACTTGCTTATCACCATCCCACAAGGAGAGTGAAGTGATTCGCTCGTCACAAGCTGCCAATGCTCCGGATGAGCTAAAGGTGTTGCCTGACTGAGCCAAAGCTGCCTGACAGGTCAAAGTAATACTTGTCACCAAGATATCGGACTGAGCGCCTGAGCTCAAGACCAAGCCTGCGACAGGTACACCGGCCTGCTTCTTAACAATTGTACCGGATGATGGTGAACCGGCCAGTGAGATTGTAAGGCTGGAAGCTCTTACATTCTGCTGGTTACCGATTACTGAACCATTCGGAACGATCTGGGATGTTGCTAAGAATTCGCCCGTGTCAACGATGCGGACATCGCTTGAACCAAAGACGGCTCCGCTTGATCCCAATGTAACTGTGTATCCACAATCATCACTACCGTAGAATTCACCTGTGACATCCTCTGAAGCTGAGAGGTCTGCTGTGATGGCTAGGTTCATTGTCTCACCTGCATCAATATTGAAGGTGTCAGATAGTGTAAGAGTTCCTGAGTTCGCCGAGCTATTTGCTAAACCTGAAGCAAGTTCGGTTGGACCCATCATAGTCTGACCGGTGTCTTCATTCTTAACCTTAATAGATCGGAAGTAGTTGGTGCCTGCGGAACCCTTTACGTAACAACCTGTTCCGGCTGTGTTGTTAATCGCGAAACGCAGGTTTCGAATCTCAAGGTCGTTCTCAGCTGTGAGCGCGAACTTGTAGAGAGTAATACCCTGCTTGCCCTTGGCGATATTCTGAGTTGAAGGACCGTTAAATGAATTTGTCAAAGTACCACCCTGAGTTGTGACCTCAACGTAATCTGTGCTCAATCCGTCGAATGAACCCTGGCTTGTTGATGTACAACCGCCGGTTGCAGAAGCGGAAATACAAACTGCGGCACCAGTGTCATATACTACATCAGTAGCATTAACATCAGTTGTGTACTCAACATAGGTTCGGATTGTTCTTGCAGAACGACCGCCTACGTCAGCACGCAATGAGAAGATTCTGGTGTTGCCGTTTGGAATCAAGAATGGCGCGTTGAAGTTTAAAGTAATACGACCACTAGTACCAACTGTGTCGGCTGTAGCGACCAAAGTATTACCCTGATAAAGCTCGAAGTTGGTTAAATCAGAATTTGTAACAGAACCTGCCTGGTACAGAATAATGGAGTTAACCTTAATGTCATTGGTGTTAGCAATAAGTCTGAAGTTGGAAACTTCGACATTCTTAGCACCTACATTTGGATTTGGAGGAGTTGTACCAGACTGAACGTCCAAACGTCCTGAGCTGGATGAACCAACCGTGAAACTATTGCCGCGTACTGGGAATGTACCTGAAACAGTTACATCACCTGAAACCACGACTGAACCTGCATCCATAATCTCAAAAGCATGGACACCACCGGTTGTACTTGGGCTTGAGAAATCAGCGTAAACATATACGTAAACAGGTGTGCCTGCTGAAACCATCAATCCCACATTGCTAAATGTAGCTGTGTGAGTCTGTGAGTTAATTGTGCGGCCTGTTGTTAAGCGAACGCCGTCTGCGTTATACAGATAGACATTTGCGAAATCAGCTGCTGCACCAACGCCCACGCGGTGGATTGTTAAGTCATTAACTGTGACTGAGCCGGAAACAACCATGAGCTTGTACTTGGCAAGTTTCACGGATGAGGCGTTAATTGTCACTGTCTGACCTGCTGGTGTGTCACTGGCCAAGCTTACTGAAAGCTCTCCGGAAATCGGAGCGGCTTCGGTGCTAACAGTATCAGCGATAAGTGTTTCGTATCCTGCAACATCAGTACCACTTGGATAGCTGATCGTTGTTTTGATAGCGAAGGAAGTATCGATGTTGTTAGCATCTAAGGCGGCTTGGGAAGCGAACATGCGCTTTTGTCCATTTGAGACTAAGTAATAGTTGGCGTCGCCTTCGTACATGACGACTTGACCGTCTGGATGGACAGCTGTGGATACTGATGAACCAACAGTGTAGTTCACGAAGAATGGATCTGGTACGTCATAAACACGAGATGCCCAGGCGCTTCCGTATAGACTCGTGGCAATTGCCTCAGATTCTATCCAGTGTAGAACACCGCCTGGAGTCACAGCATAGACCTTAGGATCTGTTGTGATTTTTACAAGCTGTGCGCCTGCACGGAATGTGACATTACCGCCAATCTGAATGGCAGCAAGTTCTGCATCGGTAATGGTTTTAACCGATGAGAAGTCTTTGTACCATGTGAAGTAGGTCTTCTCATTTGGGAAAACATAACGTGTCCCATTGGCAGCGTAGTAATAAACAGCTGCACCTGAAGCCTTGATAAGATCACCTGCTGAAACAGCCTGAGCAACGGCTACATTGGCGAAACCCAATGAACCAAAGCTGACTGATGACAGGATGGTCATCATAGCTACAAAGTAAGAGAAGGCTTTTTTGATAGATTTGATCATATATAACCTTTTTGGATAAAAGTGTGACCATAGATCTTGTGAGATGCTATGCCCACATTAAGTTGTGAATAATGACATGAGTTCCCCGATAAATCGGGATCGACCTTGCTAACCCAGGTCAACGGCGAGGATTTAACACGAGCGGATGCGGCTTTGCATTGAATGCATTTCCCCACCCGTCAGGATAACCGTCATATTAGGACAGATACCCTGTTAGGTGAGGGAAGGATGAATGACTAATTCAAGTCGCTGTGTCTACTACCTCACTGTTAGATGAATTATTGTCTGTTCCTGTGGTTTGTTCGTCTTTTAAATCTTCTGTCGAGCTTACTGAATTATTCTGATCGACGAAACCATCTGTTGAAGATGAAGATATTACCGGCAATCTTACGGTAAAAGCTTGAAGCGCTGCTTCCTTTGTCTGCGCTAGTGCTTCCTTCATAAGAAGCGGAACCGTACCTGTGGCTGCAATGAGTATAGAGGATGTTGCTGAAATCAGAGTGTTGGAACCGGTTGCATCAGCCACTGTCTTGCCCAAAACCTTTATAGCCAGAAATAGTTCGTCTTCATGAATAAATTCATTTGACTCTTCGTGCTCGCCCATCAAAACTTCAATTGCTTTTACCCCGGTATCAGCAGCCGCAGCCTGTGCTTCAGTTACTCTGTCTTGATTCTCTCCTGACAATGAAGACTTTGTTTCTTGCAAAGCTTGCACCAACTCATTACTTGTCTGATCTACTAGCTTAGCCGCCTCGATCACGTTTTGTGATTCAGGATCAATTCTTACTTCTTCCAGCTGCTGTTTAACAGTATTCAAATCACGTTTCAAAATTTCAGTTGCTTTCTGAATACGTGCCGGTGTCTCAGCCTTATCACTCTTTATAACCTCTTTCAATTCATCACTGCGGCGTGTCGTAAATTCAACTTTCAATTTAAGCTTCTCTTCTTTGTTCGGTGCCATTGCCAATCGCGCCTGCTCAGTTACTAATTTCAATGAATAGAAAAAGTCTCCGGGAATAGATTGCTCGGCAGCTGAAACAGAAGCTGAAGAAGCTCCGAGTACAACAACTAAAATGGATGCGGTTACGATCACCGGCCCTCGCACCATTTTAATAAATTGCGATGGCGCAAAGTGCTGATAAAAATTTCTGAGTTTCTTAACTGTACGAACCGGTTCGCTAGCCAAAGAATTCCTAGCCTGCATAAGCAAAGTTTCTCGAGTAGCACAAAGCCAAGTCGCGTCCGGTTCTACGCCATTATTTGTTTTTTGTAATTCTTTTATCCTTTGCTGTAAATCATTCATAGGTTCGAATTTCGAATGTCGTATTTCGAATGTCGGGCAACTTATTTCTACTTTGTTTTTACTTTATATCCTTCAGCGTCTTTATTGCTCGATGATAGATTACCCTTACATTTCCCTTGGATTTACCAAGAATTTCAGCAATGTCAGTAAATGCCAGACCATCCACTAAACGCAAGGTCACAACATCGCGGTAATCATCTTTGAGTTTTTCAAGCTGCTGTAGAATTAGCGACATTTCCGCTCGCGCCTGGATCAGCTCCCGATCACGACCGTGGTCTGATTCTTCTGCGCTCTCTAGTATAGTAGACGTATCATCAGCCTGAATTGTTACATTCCGCGCTATAGTCTCTTTGTATTTTTGGCTACGATAAAAATCCGCAATTAAATTGCGTGCGATTTGATACAAAAGAGCCCGAATATTAGCTACCTCGTTATATTCTTGTAGATAATTCCAGGTCTTAGTAAATGTTTCCGCTGTTATGTCTTGAGCTTCTTCTTTTGAGGGTAATTTCAGCAAAGTAAAGCGATATATTGCTTTCACGTATATATCGTAGATCTTTGCAAAAGCCTCTGGGTCGCGTTTTGTACGAATGCGAAAAAGAAGATAGCGATCAATTAAATTAGACATTGATTGCACCAACTATAGCACCAACTATAGATTGCGATAGATTAGCTCAATAATCGCCTAATGACAAGGTATATTTATGCTGTGCATGAACGAGGAGCGCGTTAATTTGACTAGTCAAGATATTGGTTTGTCTACAATATTGTTGACAAAAATAGGCAATAATGGAAAACTATTTCAAATGCCAACACCACAAGATCAGCCATTGGATAGTATCCGCGTATCAGTTTCTGAAGCAGCTCGACTTTTTGGCGTAAATTCGCGGACAGTTAGACGGGCGATATCCACAGGAGAGGTACGCTACATAGTTGTACGCGGAAGATACAAGATTCATTTTGAATCCTTGCTCCGCTGGTCTCAAAAACAAGTCACTGTTCGTAATAAACGCGACTCCAAAGGAATCGGTCAGTGGGTAGATCAATGGAAGATAAATAATCCAAAATACTCCCCAAGGAAACCAGGGACTGAAACTTGACTCTGTCATTTCGACCGAAGCGGAGAAATCTCATCAGAACAAACCTGTAGCCGCAGGTCTTTAGCCTGCATATAGAATACAAACGAACGAGGAGCGAAAAAATCCGTGAAGAGATAACTGTCGGAGCAAGTTGGAATTACTCCTCCTAATAAAAAATTGTTTTGTTGACGCGATATCTGTTTAGTCTATGATTAATAAATATGGAAGAAAATAATACTCAAGACGAACCAAGATCTAACTTGCGTAGGAGATCATCAAGTACGGCGTAGTACTTCTTGTGATTTTTATTATTATTAACTTTTGGCACCTGCCCTTAATGCTCTTGCATTATGGTCCATATGGCTTTGAAGCTTCTTTTCGTTGCGCAATGAATAGTTATCAACCACTGCCAATTGAATTTACAGTCCCACAGAATAATGAAACCAATGTCCCTTTGGATCGCATATTCTTTATTCGTTATGGAGAAGGTCTACGAGCTATAAATGTTGGGGGTACTTTTAATGTTTATTATAAAGACGAGCCCAAACAGCATACAATAATGAAGCATGCAGGCTTGGAATCTTTTTTTGCTTTTCCGACCCCCGCTAGAATTTTTTACGATCCTGAAAACATGATGAATAATATGGAAAAAATTCAAGATGATCCCGTTGCAATCGAGAATTATAAGATTTCTGAGTTATGGAAGCCTGGTAAAACAGTGATCATTAATTCTCGAGGATACTGTTACCGTGACTTCAAGATGCAATTCCACACCGCACAAGAATAGACCTATCAAATCCGGAGTCTGACCCTTTTTGCGATATTTATCCACAGTTTCAAAGCACGAATCCATCACTATATTTAGCCAAAAACAAAAACTACTACGACACAATTGACGCGGTCGTGCACATTATGTCGTAGCTAGATTCCAAGATAATTTTATTTAACAATTCCGAACCCCTGTGCTTGGAGATCGAATTCGAGATTTGTATCTAAAGATGAGAAATTTGATTTAAGTGCTGAGCTGGAACGAGCCTCGATAGCGCTAACCGTGCTTTCTGAAATCAGATTATGAACCTTGCCACGGTCTGAAGCTGTAGGTTTGTATTCAATTTCAAATGCAAATGTTGCGGCAGTGTCCCCTGTTGCGGGCAAAGACGGGACAGTCCAACTCACGTTCGAATCTGATGTGAAAAATGTTCCGGGGATTTGTGACGCGAACTTTCCCGTAGCGCTGACTCCGGATCCGAGCACCGTACCAAAATCCAAATCTTTCAAATCCGCATCAGTTGGTCCAACTGACCAAATTATCCAATATGATGTTGCTTCTCCCGCTCTTGGCGGCAGCGGCCCGACGCCAACCTGATCACCTGCTGCCGTGTAATATCTGGCGGCAGCACCAAATGGAAACGCGGTAGACAAAATTCCGGTATAGCGCCTACCGAACGTTAGACCATCCTGACTGACCGAGTACGGAATTGCAGACCAGGTTGATACTTTAGTTCGCTCATCTATCTTTAAAGGAATATGTACGCGACCTTGCGGCGGAGCCAGATCATAAATTCGCGCTGCCTCATCATCCAGTGTGATCTGCAGCGGATGATAAACCCAGACCCCGGATCGCTCCTTTGTAACATAATCAATGTTTGTAAATTCTGAGCCCGGCACAGAACGTAGCGGCTCAACTAAAGAAATGCTAACGGAATCAGTAATTTTAAAATTCAAATTCAGCCTATAAACCGGCAGAGATTTATCCTCAAGCTGCAAAACAAGTTCAGAATTATCTTGTGTCTCCTCCTCATTCACGTCCACGAACAAAACTCGCCTTTCGTCCGGAGCCATGTCTCCGATGTGCACTGAATCTCCTTCTGACAAACTAACTCCGCTCGCTCCCTTTTTATCAACCAAACGCAGGATTACAGCAGGTGCCTCAAGCGAGCTCTTGTTATGCACAACTATTGGGAGAGATCCGCCGGACTGAACAGCTCGCGCTTCTGAAATCGTTTCAATAATAAGTGCACTCCCTAAAACTACGCGCTCATCAGATCCTGTAAAAACCTGCGTCTTGTCACCAACTTTTTCTTTCAAGCTGAAAGAAAGCACAGCGCGCGACTTCGGTAACGCACGAATGTTCACGAATAGTCTGGATCGCTTATCCACTGTGGGTGTCACTTTTCCAAGATCAATACTGTTCCATCTATCAAGCGGTGGTTCAGATCGAATAATTTCCATCCATGGTGGCAAGTGCCAAGTTAATTCCACATCTTCGTGTACTCTTCCATCACCGGCCTTAATCACAACTTCAATAGGCATTGGCTGCGCTGAAATAAACCCATCAGCATTTAGCACCATGCTCAATCCTGGTTCGGGCACGAAAAACGGGCGTGTAAAAAATACTACGTTTAAAATCAACAATCCCAGCGCTATAACCAGCAAAACTGCGTCAAAAATAAATACTGATCGCGCGAAACGAAACTGCTCACGATATTTTTTATAAAAATGCCGTCTTGCATAAGACGTAAAAGTGCGTGCTGTTGTTAACGCGACATTCGAAGTATGTAGCGCCAATCCTGTTCGTTTTCTTTTCTTAAACATATTTTTTGAAACCTACTACCTACTACCTACTCACTAAAACGGGCTTATCCCACTCACCAAAATTTCCGCCCGATTATCCCCATTAATATCAGCAACCGAAACATTTAAACCTTCCAAAACGGGCTGTGTGCCCAACGAAAACTCATTCTTTAGAGTACCGCGAAAATCAAAGATACGCACCCGCGGTTGTGCTCCTTCACCTGAACCGACTACAATCTCATCTCTATTGTCTCCGTCCACGTCACCAACAGCCACACTGACTCCCCCGCTTTCATGCGCATGAAATGCGAAAAAACCGCCGCCCCAAATTTTTCCATCGGTTTTCCAAATACGAATATGCGGCCCACCGCTCGGACCGGCACCGGTCACAATTTCACGCAGCCCATCTCCATCCAAATCTCCAATGCCAACACGAACGCCGCCCTTAAAATAAGGATTATACGCCTGCCAATACGCCTGCTCTCGCCCATCCAACGAGTAGACTTTTACATCAGACGCCTCGTCTCTGCCTCGACTAACCACAATTTCAAACTCTGTGTTCGTATTGGTATTTCCAACTGCCACATTTAAATCACCTCTGTACCAATAGCCAAAAGGACGAATGACCCGCGTTGTTCCTCCTGATAAAGGCTTGATCCAAACAGCTCCTTGATACGCATAAACCACAACATCCGAACCATTTTGATAAGCGTCAGACAAAACAAGCTTTGATCCGCTTGGAACATCAGTCCGTTGTGCAAAAAACCCGTTTCTAATTTGCTGGCCCGTATTTGAGTACACACTCACAAACTGACCGTTTACAAACGAGCTGTCCCGCACTTCAGTAGCATCCGGCTTGCCCAACAAAATAATCCCGTCTTGCGCCGGCAATGTTATTGTTCTAATGAGACCGCCATCATTAGTCGCCTTATCCTGCGAACCACGCAATTTTTCATACGTTCCCGGCAGAGTAACGCGATGCGGGATTGTGTCACTATTCACCAAAACAATTCCTCGTTCAAACTCACGCATCCAAACACCGGGAGATACTCCCGTGCCACGACCGGCTAGTCTTCGCAAACCGCCTTTTGCTTCACCGAGCGACGCTTCATATTCGTCATACCACCAGGTTCGCTCATGCCCCTGATCTCCTGCGTCAAAAGAAAAATAGCCGTTGGAAAGAAGCGCACTCGTTAATCCGTAGCGCATCATGCGGTAATCACTTGGAGTTTCTTTGTTATTCGTGTTCGTGTTTATCGATGTAACCGAAGGACGAACATTTGCCGCGATTGTAGTTTGAAACTCGCGAAATGGATACGCCCAACCAAAACGCGGAAAATTTTCAAATAGCACACCATTAACCTGTGATGCATACGCCGCGCTGGAATTGTTCATGATAATTTTATTCGGCCCCAAAGCTCCGCGCATATTCGCAATCAAACGCGACATCCCCGCCTTCCACGCCTCATTCGTTTGTGCAGGTGAATTTGCATATCCGTTGCCGTCCGGATCGATGTTGTTGCCATAAAAATAAGTAACATCACTATAAGCAGCGTCAAGAAAAACTCCGTCCCACAAACCCGTGCTCATCATTTCATCGCGCACAAATTCCGGAAGTACGTCGCTCCAACGTTTTCCGTTAACCGCCATTCCGAGATTTGTTGCGTTCATCAAATGTGCGCCCGGCCACCAGCTCAATCGTTTGCCCTGCACATCGTGCATAAAAAAAGATTCCGGAACACGTTCGTATAAACGATATCCCGGAGATGTACGATCGCCCTGTCCACGTGCTGCCGCCAGTTCACCGGCACTCACATAAGCCAAAATCTTTATGCGCGGGTTGTCTTTACGCAGCTGTCTCATTTTTTCCGGTGCTTGCCACTGCATATCCATATCCAAAACCACCAAGTCCCATTGAGCAAGCGCTTTTTGATCTTTATCTTTAATAATCCATCCAAGGTAGAGATTAAGTAATTTTGGAGCGCTATGATCGCCGCGAGCCGCAAAAGAGACGAGCGGAAACATTCCGACCGCCATGAGAATAATAAGCGGAATAACAAAAAATTTACGTCCCATGCTACTGTTTGTTTACCGAATAATCGACGTTCAGTCAATTGTAGCATGGACGTTTAACTCGTAACACGTAACCTGGAACCCATAACTCGAAATCCTTTTGTCATTGCGAGGAGCGGAGCGACGCGGCAATCTTTCTATTTGTCACACAGAAAGCTTTTGGTGGATCCATGTCAGAATAAATACAAACGTTCGAAGATTCAGACGACATTGTCAATCCTAGTTCGGAAATGGAGCAATAAAAAAAAAGGATCTGTTCCTGGGTAGAAAAAGATCCTTGGAGTTTGAGAGCTGATGACTCTAGTCATCGAGCACGTTCACCTCTTCGATGATGAACCGGTCAAAGGTAAAGCGTTCTCTGTTTCGTTCATCCAGACACAGAACTCGGGTCACTGTCCTATGATCTTTGGCTCGTGTACGAATTGCCCATTCGAGCGGAATACGCGTAGTCATGTATTTTGTCCCCTTGATTCGAAACTTGACTCGTAAAAGCATAAGCAATCTCCTTTCGTTCTCGTGATCGTCCGTAAAAGGTATTATGCCGGCGCCATGTGCGTCTCAATGAGAGCACGAAGCGACAACTTGTTAAGACCAAGTTCTTCTGCACACGCACCAAAAAGATCATCACTAGCGAACTTATCTGTATCAGCGAGATCGCTTAGCAAAAAATGATTATGCATCCCCACATACATTTCCCCTTCCCATGGACGGGTAATCTCTACGTATAAACCACGTTTCGCCCGGAAGAAGACAAGGATGCAAGGCTCCTTTTCATTGGCTCCCGGACAATCCTCTGTGACGTCGACAACCTTCTCAGTCAGACATTCTTTACGAGTGTCTGAATCAAGAACTCTGGTTCTAAATGCTGCAATATTTTTGAATGTCTTTGCCATCCCCCTCACCTTTCCTTTCTAAAATGTGCGAATACCGAACTTGGTATCAAAAATAAACTAGCGCAAAATGCGCTAAATGTCAAGGCTTCCACGATTGCTGTATTTCATACAAATATGACAGTATTCCATTTTTAGAGCGAAAAACATCAGGGGGCTGACCCCGTGGTCACTCCTACGAAAAACATCAGGGACCTGACCCCGTGGTCAGGTCCCCTTTTGTAATTGTTATCCACAGTTTTAAATCCAAAATCTAACACTCAACACAGCCCAGAATCAAAACTGCCGTTACACAATTGACGCGGTCGTGCATATTGTGTCGCAGCAGATCCTCTGCCACCTACAAGCTACAAACTACTCACTACAAACTCTTATAAATCTCCTCAATAAATTCAGCATGCCCTGCAGCATCCGGGTATTTTTTTTCAGCAAATTTGTGACTGGCACTTGCCATGTTATCGCGCTCCTCTTTTGTCAGAGCTGCAAATCGTTTCAAAGTTCTAACCCAGGCATCCAAATTACCGCGATCAACAAGAAAGCCGCTCTTTTCATCTTCCAACATTTCCGGTAGTCCGCCGATCCTTGTTGCGATAATCGGTAGTCCATATCCGATTGCATCTAAAACGGTTAACGGCGAATTTTCATAACCAATAGGACACGCTACGTAAGCCTCAGCTTTGCGATATAAATTCGCTAAATCAAGTCCGCGTTTAAAACCAACCAGCTCCACATTTCCAACTCCCAATTCCTTAATAAGATCCTGAAGCTCATCTTGTAACGGACCACGCCCGGCAATTTTTATTTTAATCTCCGGAACTTTTGCGGCCGCGCGAATGAGGAGATCATAACCTTTTTCAGTACTTAGTCTCCCGGCTGCAAACAAATAGCCCCCACCCCTGAATGCCGGCTTTCGCATTGTCACGGGCATTCGCACAACTTTGAACTTGGATGCGGGCTCTCCCCAATCAATCATCTTTTGCGCCATAAAATCAGACGGACAAATAAAAGCATGGACAGTTCTCTCATATGCGTGTCGGAATTTTGTGAATCCCATTTCTGCTGCA
Source organism: Patescibacteria group bacterium (assembly GCA_018817245.1). Lineage (GTDB taxonomy): Bacteria > Patescibacteriota > Patescibacteriia > 2-12-FULL-60-25 > 2-12-FULL-60-25 > JAHIUG01. The sequence goes on from JAHIUG010000023.1 coordinate 24,865, forward strand.
GCCAGCGCGTTTGGAAAAAACTTTGGAGAAATACAGTGATGTTTTATTGCTTCGGAGTAACGGCCGTTTTTGCAGCGCTCGCAGATTGATCCCTCTGTGTACATTCTATAATTCGGACAAGCGAGTTTGAGATCATGGAGCGTTTGCACACAGCAAACTTTGTGCTTTCGAATGGGTTTTAAAATTGAGGTTGAGAGATGATGATAAATGTTGTGAAGATGAACTACATCAGGCTTAAGATCTGTGAGCGCCTTTTCCATAGCAGTTTCAGCTTCAAAGTTCCAAAGATAATTCGCGGCCTTTTTCAGATCTATGAGCGCGCCCTCGGATTTTGATAGATCGTATCGCTTTACAAATCGCTTTTTGTCTCTACTTGAAAGATTTGTATCCGACAAAGTAGACAAAGCGTGCACGTCAAAACCAGCCCGCTTCTGCTGCTTCATTAAATCATGCATGTAGATTTCAGCTCCACCATGCAGATCAAAGAATTTATTAACGTGAAGTATTTTCATAGTATTCTGTCATCTCGACCGTAGCGGATGCGGAGCGGAGAGATCTTTTCGAAGAGATTTCTCCACTACACTGCACTGCGTTCCGTTCCGGTCGAAATGACAAATACGCTCAGGATGACAATAATCGCTTATATAGTTCAACATATTCTCCCACCATCCGATCGATTGAGAATTGCTTTTTAATTCGTTCCTGCGTCTTGGCCGCAGTCCTCAATGCAAACGAAGGATTATCCAGCACTTCAGAAATTGCCTTTGCCCATCTATCAACTTCGCCGCTTTTTACAAATCGAACTTCGCCTTTATTAAAAACTTCTTTGAGCGCAGGCAAGTCCGTGGCAATAATCGGAAGTCCGGCTGCAGCCGCTTCTATGGCCGCCAGCCCCAAACCTTCCCAACGTGAAGGAAAACAAAAAACATCAGACTCAGACAACAATTTTGGAACATCATCACGAAACCCCAACCATTCGACTTTTGAATCAATTTTCAACTCCTCTACCAAATCTCGCAAAAACTTTTCAAGCGGTCCGGTTCCGACAATTCGCAAACTCCACGGCTTTTCAACCTTCGCAAGCGCGCGCAATAAAGTTTCATGATCTTTTTGTTCAAACAAGCGGCCAACAGAAATTATCTGTGGAGGTTCGTGAAACAATCGCGCTCCTCGATCTTTCACACGCTTCAAATCGATTCCGTTCAAAATAACGCTGATCTTGCGTTCAGGCACTCCCTCTTTTTTCATCAAATATTTTTTAACCTCTCCGGATACAGCAATAAACGCACCGGTTAACGGAGACAACAAACGATTCACAAAATGATGCTTAACTCTATATTCAACATTCACGTTGTGTTCGGTCGTGATGACAATCGGAACTCCTGCCCTACAAGCCGCAATGCGCCCCCAAAAATCCGCCAGAAACAAATGTGTGTGCACAATGTCAGGTCGCTCTTCTTTCATTAAACAAACTAAATCCGCGATCGTCCCGAGTCCCAACAAGCCGCGCTTCTTCATCTTCACCAATTTCAAACCTTTTTTCGTAAAATCTTTTTCCAGCGGACCGCCCTCCAAAACCGCAACCGTCTTCACATCAAAACCGTGCTTTGGCAAACGCATCGCCAACTCATAAACCAAACGCTCAGCACCACCCGCGCCCAACCCATGCGTAATTTGTAAAACTTTTATCCGCTTCTTCATAGAGACAACTCCTTCTCTTTATGATGTCGTTGAAATGCGTACAATGCGGCTAGTGCGATTCCGATCGGCAGCCACATTTTTCCCGTCCAATAATTTGTATTGAAAATTTGATAGACAACCGCGCCCATAGCTCCGGTAGTTAAAAACATTAGCGAGGTTCGCGTTGCTCCGGGTTTCATGTCTTTTAATCCGCGCCGCATAATCCAGAGAAATTCGTACATCACCAAACCGAATGCGAGCAAGCCTATGATTCCGGTTTCAGCTGCGAGTTTTTGTAAGACGCCGTGCGAATCAAGCGGACTGCCATATTCCAATTTGAATATATAAGCTGATCCCACCCGATCCACAAACGTACCGGCGCCGCTTCCGAATATCGGGCTGGTCAAAAAAACGCCGGCCGCAATTTCAGTTAATGCGACGCGCGTTGAGTTGCTGCTTTGCGCCACATTGGACAATCCAACATTTAACATTATCCATGCTATTGGCAATGACAAAAGAACGGCGGCAATAATAACAGTACCGTAGCGTTTAATTTGCTGTCGATATTCTACAAAACCCAGAAACACGGCTTGCAGAATAAAGACGACCCAAAGCGTGCGCGAAAAAGTTAATAACCCGACCATGAATTGGAGAAGAGCTGTGGCGTACAACATCTGACGTGTACGATTTTGTTTTACGAGAAAAGTGAGCGCCAAAGTTGACATGAGTGTCACTGCCAAAAGTTCCGCCAATAAATTGTGATTATCCCCAAGCGCATGAATGCCAAACATGGGAAGCGGATGAGCGCGACGAATAAACTGACTGCTCGCTCCAACAAAAAATAAAGACACGGCCCCGTTTAACGCGCCGATCGTACCTGTTGCCGCAACAACAGAAAGCGCGGTAATTATACGTCGCTTTGAGCGCAACAAATTAACAGGCAGTGCCACAAAAGCCAGATATGCAAAAAGGATGGGACGCAAAGAAAACTTTATAACCAGAATCGGATCGGGTTTGAGTGGCGAAAGAGCTGATGTTATGTGCGCAAAGAAAAGCAGTGCGTACGTCTTAGCGAGCGGAAGGTTGGGTCGCCAATTAATATCACGTCTCCTAACCCACAAAACTAAAATCTTCAAAGCCCAGGCCAATAAAAGTGCCAGAATCAACGCCTCTGCAACACTAATATCTATGGCTCCTCCGAATGCTCTTTTACCGATTGCCAGCTCCCCTGTTGGAAGTGAAATTGTCAGTCCTAAAAACGGCATTAAGAAAATTACCGCGTACAAAGTTGCGTATGGAAAACGATATGCGAAAACGAGCGTTATAAAAACTGCTAAAAACAAAACCGGACCGAGTGGCGCTCCAATAGCAATAAAAATCGCACAAGCCGCCAATGCAACAAACAAACCCCATGAAAAGAGTTTCATGCGTAAATAATATCATATTTTAGCCAACTAAACACAGTAACAAGAATTAATGTGGTGGAATGATCAAGTCCTTAAAAATACAATGTAGTTATGTTATACTTTTATTTATATGGCGAATAACAAAATGGTGCAAAAAAATCTGTCAAAACGTCTGGCAGAAATGCTAATCGAAATTAAGTCTCTTAAAAAGTCGTTTAAGTTAATAGAAAAACGCGCTAAGGGTGCTTTTTCAGACGCGATTACTCGTAATGACAACCGGAAAGTCGACGACATACGCAAACGACTCGCAACAAAATGAGGCATAACAAAATGACTTTTTCGTTTTTTTGCCGACAATGAAAAAAGTGATCAATCAATTATCGACTCACTGAAATCTGCAAACAATTTTCTTTCTCTTCAATATTTAACTACTCTTCTTGGCTCTTTCGATTTGTCCGCTGAGTTGATTTGAGATATTTACAATTTCGTCTCGTTTAGCCTTCGTGTCATCAAATAGCTGGCTAAACTCCTTTCTTCTCTCCCTTGCTAGGTTGGCAAGTATTTTAACTTTTTCAGTATACGAGTCCACAGCTTGTTTAAGTGTAGAATTAATTTCCTCAAATTTTGCAATTTCATTTTTATACATGCCGTACGCGCCACTTCGAATATTAGCTTTTGCCATTCGCAATGGTTCCTCCACTTGTTTATCTAAGATATCCACATCCTCTTGGAGTGTTTCAACATGTATTTGTTCTAAAACCTTTTCTTCGCTCGCGTTTTCCGATGCCAGCATGACACGATCCTCGATCTTTGTTGCGAGCAGGCTTAAATCTTCCTGTTGTTTTGTAAATAATTTTTCCATACCTGTAGTCTGTTTACCTTCAGCCTGCGTTCTTTTCACATAAGCAGGACCTAACCTACTCATCCTTTCCTGTGCTTGTCGAATCTTATTCAGCTGTTCATTCGCGAATTTCGTATCTGGCACCGTTCCAGCACCCTCTAAAATCTTCGAATACCATATTTTTACATCTTTACCTGCGTTCTCGTATTCTTGATTTGCTAACTTACTCGCATCTTTAAAACTAAGCGAAGCGATTTTCTCTTCGGCTTCTTCTGTGGTCATTGCGGTTTCAGCCGATGTTTCAGCAGATACCTTTTCTACCGGCACTTCAGCTGCCGCAACCTCTGCGATTGGTTCTTCCGCGGGAACTTCTTCGGTAGCTTCAACAGGAACCTCCGGCACGGCTTCATCGGGTTTTCCAACTTGGGACTCAGTGCCACCGACAGGTGCTTCGCCGGCTTCTTCTTGGAGACTCTTGATTTCTAACAACTTCACATCGCGGGTCAATTTAAACGATTTCAGACTTTCACCACTCTTGATAAAATCTTCGATGTCCTTTCCGCTTTCTTCCCCTTCTGGCCCGATAATCTTGTCAGGAAATTTTACACTTTGCATCTGATCGAGCAAGTCGCTTATAGCATGGAAGGCAGTCTCTACCTCTTCGGCAGTTTTCGCATCGTTTAAGTTTTTCCCAAAAGAGCCCATCGTCATCAATAGCTCGATTGCCTGCTCGTTGGCTAATTCCCGCGACTCTTCACCTTCGACCGGAACTTCAGCTGCCGCAGCCTCAGCAGCTGGTTTTTCCGCAGTAACTTCTTCTGTAGCTTGAACCGGAACCTCCGGCACGACTTCAGCGGGTTTTTCAGCAGAGATCTTCTGGCTCGGCACTTCAGAAGGTGTTTCGGCCGCAGTTTCAGAGCCGACCGCTAATCCTTCAAGTTCCTGGTCGATTCGAGCAGCTTCGGCCTTGAGTGACTCTAGACTCTTAATCGCGTCACTGGCTTCGAGCTTGATGGCGTCTATTTCCGCCTTGGCTTCTGAATCCAGGTTTTCGCCCTGTTCCGCGGCAAAGGCCTCTGCCTGATCTATCGCGTCATTAGCATCAGCGGCCGCTTGTTCTGCGGTAGACAGCTCTGCCTGAACGGCCTCGCGCTCCTCGGATAGCTCACGACGCCGTGCTTCACGCTCCGACAATGGCTGTTCCGCTTTTTTTCGCGCTTCCCCAGATTCCTGTTTTGCTTTCATCGCCGACAAACGTTCTGAAAAATTTGGCATAAAGTAGATAAAATTATATTATTTATATTAATGTTTTATACTATATCATTCTTTTCCAGGAAACCCCGCATGGAGGCCAACTAATCACGAGTAGTTGTTAGTAAGAAGCCGGAATGCGGGGATGAATGGACGACGAGCAAAACGAGTTTGCGCGAAGCGAAATTTAATGAATGGAAACCCAGGGTGAAGCGGAGCGGAACCCGGGGAGGAGGTCATTTCGAAACTTAGAAAGTAAATGAAGCATAATGCGGATCGTATCAAAGCAGACACGTATCAAAGCAGACTTGACAAAATACTCAAAATCTGGTTGTATTCAGTGCATCGAACATTCGAAAAACACGTGGCACGAGATTCGAATACAGAAAATCATGCTACGTAAGATCAGAAGACCCAACTAATACGAAATTCGAAATACGATATACGAAATTCGAACACAACCGGCAACCCACAACGAAAGGAAATGAAATGCGACGATATTGGTTAATCGTACAATTCATCGCGATGGCCTGTGTCGTCGCTCTAATCGCATCAATCGGATGCACTGTTTCTCCAGGTGAAGAAACCTCGGAAGAAAAAACATCCTACGACGGTGGCAAATACTGCGGGACCGGAAAGTCCTGCAGCCCTGACGGCATCTATTGTGACTTCGGCGGACAGGACTACATCTGTAAGGACGGCAAGTTCGAGAAGACGAAAATCGATTGTGCTGAAGGCAACGTATGTTTCACACCCGGTGCTGTTTGCACTGATGTGTGCGGACGACCGCTAGCCTGCGAATCCGGCCAATGGAAAGCGCGCTCAAACGCGCAGCCATGCGTACCTGACGCAGGTGCAGGTGCTGGTGGAGCCGGAGGATCCGGAGGTTCAACCCCGGACGCCGGAGAGCTGACATGCTTGGAAAAGCGCAAGGACACCGAATGCATCGACTTGTTCGATGGCAAAAAGTTGTGTGGTGACGGCGAATTGACCTGTCACTGCGGCATATGGATGCTGACTAAGAATGCTGACAAACCTTGTGCAGATGCTGGAGCCGGTGGAACCGGAGGTTCTGGTGGTGTTGGTGGCGCCCCGACAGCTGTCGGGGGATCCGGTGGCGCTGAGCCCGAAGATTGTGCGTTCAAGAACAAAGAAAAATGCGATCAGGATTACGATTGCATGAGTGTCTGTCTCGGCGACGAGAGAGTCACATGCTTCGCCGGCAAATGGGTCAAGGGACCTGATGCTGAAGAAGC
>JAHIUG010000024.1 GCA_018817245.1 Patescibacteria group bacterium
ATAGATCTTTCTCACCTGTCATCTCGACCAACGCGGAAAGATCTTTCTCACCTGTCATCTCGACCAACGCGGAGAGATCTTTCTCACCTGTCATCTCGACCAACACGGAGAGATCTTTCTCACCTGTCATCTCGACCAACGCGGAGAGATCTTTCTCACCTGTCATCTCGACCAACACGGAGAGATCTTTCGCACCTGTCATCTCGACCGAAGCGGAGAGATCTTTAAGAGAAAAAATATGAAAGAACACTTATACTGCATATACATTCTGACAAATACCTTTAAAACTGTTTTATATGTTGGCGTTACAGGTGATTTAAGATGCAGGATTCATAAACACAAAGAAAAGATATTCGAAGGTTTTACCAAGAAATATAATGTCGACAAACTGGTATATTTCGAGGTAACTGAGGATATCGATTCTGCAATAGCTCGTGAAAAACAAATAAAGAAATGGAGAAGAGAAAAGAAGGAGAATCTTATTAATTCCATGAATCCTGATTGGAATGATTTATCTGAGGAATTATTCGGTTATGACAATGCACCTGTCATCTCGACTAAAGCGCAGCCCCGAAAGCTTTCGGGGCGAAGCGAAACGGAGAGATCATTGCAAAAGATTTCTCCGCTACGACCCGTCGAAAAATGGGTCTCCGGTCGAAATGACAATAATACTGTCATCTCGACCAACGCGGAGAGATCTTTCTCACCTGTCATCTCGACCAACACGGAGAGATCTTTTAGAAAAGATTTCTCCACTACACCGGCGTTTTCAGAAGATGCCGGGTCCGGTCGAAATGACAGAGAGGTTTGGATTTTTGGTAATCCTGATTATGAACCAGACGCTCTACCGCTCCGTATTCTACCGGAATTGCAAAAGCATTTTCTTAAGATCGATTTTGTTATAAAGGATCCGAATGAGGATTGGGAACTGCCGGACAAACTCATTGTCTTGGATACGGTGCAGGGGATCGAAAAGGTGACTAAATTTACCTCGCTTAAGCATTTCGCAACTCAGTCGCGAATCAGCATGCATGATTTTGATTTAGGAATGAAATTAATGTGGTTAGAAAAATTAAAAAAGCTCCCACCTTTTGTAATCATCGGAATACCAATGGGAGCCTCAAAATCTGAAATTTTAAACGATATAATTTCTGAACTTCGGAGTCTATAACCAGTTTACTTTTAGGAAATGAGCGGCGCAGCTCATGCACGGATCATATGCTCGAATGAGCTTTTCCATTTCAAAAGCTATATCTTCTTTTGTTGCGTCTCCGGGTATCAATTCTTCCAATTTTTTGCGTAAATCCAGCTCAATACTAATCTGGTTTTGTCCTGTCGGAACCACGATTTCGCCCTTTATAACCTTTCCATCTTCACCAATTTCAACTTTGTGATAAAGAGTGCCTCGTGGAGCTTCTACAACCCCAATGCCGGTTCCTGATTTGCGAGTGGGTTTTACAAGGGGCTCCTTTTTGAATTTGGTATTTTTTAGTATTTCAATTGATGAGTCTATGCAGTGCAAAATCTCAATAGCTTGAGCTAAGTTGTTGTGATAGATGTTTTTGGATGGAAAAAGCTTGAGTGCACTGGCAGCGTCTTTCTGAGTCTGTTTATGCAAAGACTGTTTCGAAAGATTGATGCGCGGTAAAGCCCCGACCATAAAAGCTTCTCCCTGATGTTTGTAGGCTGAAGCCTGAGAATAGGGAAGTACAACGTGATCAAGATGATTTGGGTAATCCTCTTTTTTAATGACATTATTTTTTCCTCCTTTAATCACTCCATGCAGAAAACCAAACGGGTCGCTAACTAACGCGGTCGGAAGTGCCTGCACATCTAATTTGAAATCACATTTCTCAAATATCTTGATTAAGCGCAAAACTGCAGGTCGAACAGCCTTCATCTTCTTAATAGCTTCTGCTGATTCAGCTGCATTTGGCACTTTTATGAATCCGCCAATAGTTGGATAAATAGCATGTACGCTTCTTCCGGCCACAATTGTAGCTAGATAATTGCCAGCTGCTTTTATATCAAATGCGTCATGCAAGAGCTGGTGCTGCTCCGGGTCGCTTTCATCAAATTTAAGAAAAGCATCTAGTTTATAGATATCAGGCAATGAAAATAGGTATAAATGAAGAGCGTGGTCGCGAATCATGAGACCGGACATTGTTAGCTCCTTCAAAATCTGAGATTGGGGAGTGGGTTCTATGCCCAAAGCGTTCTCACATGACTCTATTGAACACATCAGGTGTGCATTAGAACAAGTGCCACAAATACGTGCTAAAAGTTGAGGAAGGCTTGCGTAAGCTTTACCGCGCATTGCTTGAGTATAAAAACGCTTAAATTCTTTGATTGAAAATTGGCATTTTTCCACTTTTCCATTGTCTACTTTTATATCAAGCGATGCTGATCCTTCTACTTTTGTGATCTCTGTAAGTGATAAATCTACTTGATGCATATAATGACGAATTTACGAATGGTTACGAATTTTACGAATGGTTACGAATAACTATTTAGATTATTTTAAACTTTTTTAAAGCCAAATCTACTGTTGCTAAAAACTTTTTTTCATCCATAGGACAGCCAGGAATTTCTACGTCTACTTTAACCAATTCTTTAAGTGGCTGAACTCTATCTAGGTGATTAAAGCGTGTTAGAATGAATTCAATTTCCTCTTTGGTTTTTTCATCAAAATCATTACGTTGAGAAGATGGCAGACCGATTACAGCGCAAGCTCCAATGGCCACAAGCATGGTTGATAGCGATCTAATCTTTTTCAATTTCTCTGCTTGTTCAGGAGAAGAAATCGCTCCTTCAACAAACGCTACATCCATCTCATCAAGGACGTTTTTTGTCTGCAAAATTCGTGCATGTCTAAAGTCAATCAATTTTTTCCACGCTTCCCAGTTTTCATTCAAAAGCTCAGTAAAAACAATGGTTGAGTCCTCACAACACGTGAATGAAAACCATCCTACGCGTAGTTTTTTAATTTGTGGCTTGGGCATAATGAATTAACTGTATTACTTTTTCCGACTCTTTACAAGTTCAATATATTGACAAAAGTCTATAATTGTGGTATTTTCGAACGTGCTTTACGTATAAAAAATGACGTAAAAGTGCAGTAAACCCCACACCAAGCTTAAGCGAGAATTAAGACTTATGAGACTAAAGCCACGGAATTTTCTGGGTTAGGAGGTTTTAATGGCCTTTGAGTATCATTGGGCTTGGTGTGGGGTAAAGAATGGTCTTTACAACTGAAACAAACGTAAACTCTCGGTTGACCATACGAGGTCAAGGAGGACGTGATGGAAAATAGACTGCCAATTTTTGGTTACGAAGAAAAAATTGTCAGAGCAGTGCGTGATCACCAAGTCGTGATCGTGGCTGCTGAGACTGGCGCCGGCAAATCAACTGAAGTGCCGTGCATGTTGCTCAAAGCAGGGCTGGCGCCACAAGGCATGATCGGTGTAACCGAGCCTCGTCGAGTGGCTGCTATGTCACTTGCAGAGTACGTGGCTGAGAATTACAGCTGCAAGCTTGGGCAGGAAATCGGTTTTCAGATCGGCGGTGAGCGTGCGCTTTCGCACACAACTAAGGTCAAGTACATGACAGAGGGAATCCTGCTTCGCGAGATGCATGGCAATTCCGATCTGCGAGGCAAAGGCAATCATCCGGGCTATGACATTATTATTGTGGATGAGGCTCATGAGCGCGGAGTCAATCAGGATCTGATCCTAGCTCTGCTCAAGCAGGTCATGGTTCGCAGGCCTGATCTTAAGATCGTTATCATGTCCGCGACCATTGATGTGCATCGGTTTGCCGAGCATTTCGGTTGTCCGCAAGAAGCTGTGATTGAGGTGCCTGGTCGTGTGTATGATGTTGATGTTCGTTGGGCAGAAGAAACGCCCTGGGACATGACTAATGCGTGTTCTGAAAAGATCGTCGAAATTCTACTGGGTACTGAAGCCGGCGACATTCTGGTTTTCATGCCTGATGAGAAATCAATCAAAAAGGTGTGTGAGCTGGTGGAACAGAAGTGTCCGACCGGAATTAAAATGTTGCCACTTTATGGCAACCAGGCTCCGGAGGATCAGAGGGATGCGCTCAAAAAACGACCGGAACGCCGCGTTATTGTAGCTACAAACATCGCCGAGACAAGTTTGACGGTCGACGGCGTGGTACATGTCGTGGACTCAGGGCTTATAAAAGCAATGCGTTATGTGAACGCTACCATGAGTGCTTTGGAGGTTACTGAACACTCCAAGGCCGGCTGTGAACAGCGCAAGGGTCGTGCCGGACGTACGCGCGCAGGAATCTGCCACCGTCTTTTTAGTCGGGATGACTGGGAAGAGCGCGACGGCTTTACCAAGCCGGAAATCCTGCGCATGTCCCTGGATCAGGTGCTGCTACACCTGCGCGTGTTGGGCTATACCATGGATCAGATTTTGAATCTGGATTTCATGGATTCACCGGGCAAAGAGAGGTGGCAGGAAGCTGAGGCACTGCTCAAACTTCTGAATGCTCTGGATCAGGACAGTAGTGTAACGGATGACGGACGGCTCATGGAGCGCTTTGCAGCCGCTCCTATGATCGCTCGTATGCTTATTACTGCGCAGCAGTATAAATGTACGGACGAGGTCGCCATCATTGCTGCGGGATTTGTTTCCCGTCCTGTGTTTGTTCGGCCTAAGGGTAAAGAAACTCAGGCTGAACGAGTTCACTTACGTTTTAGGGACGACACATCTGACGCATTTACTTTGCTCAAGGTGTGGGATGCCTGGTGCGTTGCTTGTCAGTCAGAAGACAATCCCTACAAATGGGCGCGCGACAACTTTCTGTCTTCGCGGGCTCTACGGGATATTGGGCGTAATCGTGATCAGATGATTGCCACACTTGAAAAGCAGGGTGTTGACGTCACTTCGTCGGATGACAAGATTGCCATTCGTAAAGCCGTGGCGTCCGGTCTGATTGTGAACTTGTGCATGAGTAGCGGCGGAAAATCCTATAGCTGGCAGAAACGGCATGATGTGTTCATTCATCCCGGATCAAGTCTGTTTGGAGCACTTCCGCAGACAATGGTGTGTACAGAGGTGGTGGAGACAACAAAGGTCTTTGCTAGAAACTGTACGGCCATTGAAAAATCCTGGCTGGATGAATTGATTCCTGAGCACGCACTTGAAGTCAACTGGTTGATGATCCATCAGTCGATTTTCGAGGATAAGAAAGCGTGTTTGATTGAGCAGAAGTGCTGGCAAGGAGTTACTATCAGTAGCAAGGAGCTGGAAGAAATTCCAGTGGCTGCAATGCCTTGGCTCGTCCGAGAGCTTTACACAGAAATGCAAAGCTATTCTCGGTCGTTTCATCCTCAATCCTACAGTAATCGGATGGTTCGCAATGAGGTATGTCGGTTGCTGACTCCAGAATCTACAAACAGCTGGTCAATTCCTGAAGAAATTATTCGGATGGTAGAGACGGCCGCACAGACTTTTATAGCTGATCGGATCAAAGGAGTTCGTACTCTGGAAAAGCTTTGGCTAACCGATTTAGCATTTAGTGCTGAGGACCTGTTGCCTGACGATCAAGTAGGGCAGGAACTAAAGGCTAAGATCAACGCCAAACTGCAGCAGCTCGAACAAGAACGTCGCGAACACAAACAGCGAGAGCTGCAACGTCAGCAGGAGGCTTTGGAACAGCAGCGCAAGCTTGAAGCTCAATTGGAGCCGCTGAGACGAGAAGCTGCAGAACTTCTAGAATCTCTAAGTGGGTTAGTTGAAACTCATGAGGTGATCAACCTCAAATTGGAAGTCCAAAGAGTAGCGACAGCAGATGCGTTGCATTGGACTTATGCTGACAGTATGCGTAAGAGATTATCAGGTTCAAAATTCATTGCTCAGCGTCTTATTCGAGAGCAGCGGCAAGAGTTCGGCTTGTCAGATATGATCTGGCAGACCGTGCTTGAGCAGTTCCCAACCTGTCCCTTGTGCGGAAATGAGTGGGCAGAGTCCGGTAATATGCTGCTGCGCTGCAATCATGGACATGACCTCGGTCGCGCCCTTCCGCTTAATGAGAATTATTTGTCTGATGCCCTTGGTAGATTCGTCACCAACAACGGTTACGAGGTGGCTACGATACGGGCTGATCAATCCGGTGTTTGGTTGCGCTTTGTTGCGCCGCGAAACTCAGCTTGGTATCAGACGAAATTCAAGCAAGTAACATATGCAGCTTCAGTCGTGATCCTTCCCGAGGAGCTGGCTGGTGAGCGAGAAGAAATACTCAATGAGCTTCGAGAGCTTGTAGAAGCACGTGAACACCTCGAAAGAGTTGTTGCGGAAATCAAAAAGTTCGAGGAGCGGGTTGGTATGGGCAAAGTCAGGAAGCTCAAGTTCAAAGACGAGGGCGGAAAGGCTGTAGCTCGTGTGTCCGGTACTAAATACCAAAGCGTTTACCAGGAGAATTACCCTCAGGATGGTGAGACTTGGTTCTGCGAGATAGGGGATTCGACCGGACTGAATGTGGTCACGGTCTACCCGCTAATGAAAGCCGGTTCCATAAGTAGTGAGGCTGACCTCGAAGAAATTCGGGATCTGCTTCGTGAAATGTATCCGGGGATTCCTGAGGAACTCCTCAATTAGTTCTTTAACTTCTTAGGTCCGTTTAGGCTTTTAGCTTGAACGGGCTTTTTTTTATTTTCTAAATCTATCTAAACTTAAACCAAGATTATTTGGTCCAAATGGTAACGGATATAGTTCATTGATTGAAGTAATAATGATTTTATCCTTTTTTGTGTTTGAACAAATCAGTTGAACATTAAATCTTGAGATATCCGCAAACTCATTAATTACCTGTCTGCAACCACCGCATGGCGTTACAGGATCGTTGCTTTCAGAATCGTGACCTCGACCGATTAATGCGATGGCACGAAATTCACGCACGCCACTTGCATTTGCGCATGCAATTGCAGCAGTTTCAGCACAAACTGTTTTTCCATACGAAGAATTTTCCATGTTTGCACCTGCGAATATTTGACCATCAGCTGTTAAAATCGCAGACCCAACATAAAAGTGTGAATATAAATTATAGCCGTTTTCCATTACAGCCTCAGCTTTGTCTAAAAGCTCTTGTTGCCATGGCTCTAACTTTTCGTAAGATGTTTCAGTCATATGCTATAAAGTTACTTTTTTTCAATTGGGCGTCCATTACCATCAAACATTTGTTCGTATTCAATGGTTTTACCAGATTGATGTTCTAATAGTACCTTTACAGGATGACCATCTGGATAATTTTTATAACTAACATCCATACCAAAATTATGAAGCCCAGTGAAATTTATTTCCCCACTGGCTTTTTCTTTTAAATCATCTAAAGTTTCGCCCTTTTGTAGATTAGTCGCAAACTCAAGTTTCATAACCTGATCAGCTCCATGATTGTCTATAAACTTTGCAGTAATTGTATATCTACCGATTGGCAACTCTTCTTTTTCGATTTTGGACTCAGCTTCAGTATGTTTTGGGATTTCATTCATATTTTTTAGGCGATTAAATCCTCTTTCATTGATTTAGTTAATTTTTTTATTTGAGCTTCTCGCTTTCGTGCAGCTGTACTGGACTTTGCCTTTTCTTTCCAAACAAGTGTGACTGGTTTATGACTTCTTGTATATGCAGCCCCCAGCCCACTATTGTGGAGCTTTATTCTTTTTTCTACGTCAATTGAAATGCCAGTATAAAGACTGTTATCAACACAACGAACAATGTAAGTGAACCAAGTTTTCATATTGGCAATGTATATGAAGATGTTACATCTTGGGCGTAAATACGAAAAGAGACTTAATTCTTTTGTTCGAATCCCTACCAGGGCTGTGCTATATGAGTTGCATAAAAATAAAAACCGCACCTATTAAGCGCGGTTTTTCCTGGCGGAGAGGGTGGGATTCGAACCCACGGTACCCTTTCAGGTACGACGGATTTCAAGTCCGTTGCCTTCGACCACTCAGCCACCTCTCCAGGCGGGACTAGACTATATCATTTTTCACATTTTGTCGAGGGACAACGAGCATGGTACAATCTTATCAATCTTTAGCAAATATGCCCTACAGCAAAGAACTGTTAAATGAGTTTATAAAAGCTCAGGATAAATACGTCTGGGAGATTCCTGCGTGGGAAGAGCGCGATCGCAGTTCACGATGGTATATCATCATGAGCATAGTGGCTGTTGGGTTTGTGATTTATGCCGTGATTACCGGCAATTTTTTATTCGCATTTTTTATATTACTTGCAGCAGCTATACTGGTTTTTGCAGGTCATCAAAAACCGCACAACGTTTTAGTACAACTTGGGCAAAACGGGATTGTGTTCGATGGAAGGTTGTATGAATACAAAGACATTGAAAATTTTTCGATAATATATCATCCGCCTGAAACAAAACTATTATATCTGGAATGTGGTAATTTTATCCGTCCGCGCCTACGTGTGTCCTTGGAAGACCAGGATCCAATTGAAATTCGCAACCATTTGAAACAACATGTGGATGAGAATCTACTCTTGCAAGAAGAGCATTTATCTGATATCCTAGCGCGGCTGTTCAAAATTTAAGAGCGGTTCAAATATGAAAACAAGCTTTCCTATTTGATACTCGTTTGCGGTCGTATTCACATGCGCCCGCTGCACTCGTCTCAAATGTGAAAACAAGCTTTCCCATTTGATACTCGTTTGCGGTCGTAGCTCAGCTGGATAGAGCGCTTCCCTGCGAAGGAAGAGGTCGGACGTTCGAATCGTCCCGGTCGCACCAGAAAAATACCATCCGTAATGGATGGTATTTTGATATTCGAGTATTCAATTCGTGTATTAAACCAAACTTGCAAAATAAGGCAAATTCTTTTAATGTCTCTGAGTTCCGAATTCATAACAAGAGGAGATGGGATATGGAACCAAAAAATCAAGCGCTGGAAGCTGCCAAACAAGCTGCAAGATGCATTAGTTTCGATCTTTCACTTTCATCGGATCGTGTTCCGACTGTTGCTTTGGTGCTCGGAACCGGATGGGGGAATACGCTTCATCTGAATAACGAGCGCTCCATGTTCTTCGACAAAATTGACGGATTCACAGATCTCATACATCTCGATGGGCACGAGAGAGTCGTGGCTTGCGGCGATTTGAACGGGCGGCGCGTGATCGTGTTGCGCGGCCGAATACACATGAACGAGCATCCAACAGATGAAAATATTCCGGACATGGTTCGTTTGCAAATCCAGATGCTCTGCGAGCTCGGCGTCAAGTCTTTCATCCTGACCAATGCTGTCGGCGGTTTGGAAGATAATCTGAAGTATGGAAGCGTTGTTGTGGCGAACGGCTTGATAATGCTGTTTGCCGGTGCCATGCCGCTATATGCTGGGGAGTTTGTTTCGCCAGCAAAGTTGCTTTCTCCTGATTTGCAGGATCTGGCTATCTCTTGTGCGCCCAAAGGATTGGAAGTACGGTTCGGCGTGTACTCAATGATTCGTGGTCCGGCTTTTGAAAGCCGTCAGGATAAGAACCTTCTTATTCTGGCCGGTGCCAAGACCGTTGGAATGAGTCTACTGCCAGAACTGCATGTGCTTGCACTTTATCCTGATACGGAAGCGGTTTGCCTTTCGCTTGTGACTGATGAGCTGGATGAGACCGCTGATCACACAACAAATCAAAAGCGTGCAGGAGATTCTGCTGCACTGCTCGGCGAATATCTGGAATGCATTGTCGCTTGTCTGGATGCCTGACCTTCTCCGGCGTTCGTCCATCTCTTAATATGAGATGGCACGGACGTCGTTTTTTTATTCCGTTGTTTTATACGCGGTCCTTGAACAGGCACTGCCAGTGGCGTATGATGACATTCATAAAATAAAAATATGAACAAAAGATCCGCTAAGCTTAAATATTATTTTTTGAAAGATATTAATCCGGTAATTCGGTTTTTGGTAATTTCCGATACTGTGATTGTGGGTGCCTCCGCGCTCCTCGGTCCAATTTTCGCTATTTTTATCGCTGGCTTTATCAAAGGTGGAAACGAAGCTGTAGCCGGATTGGCAGCCGGTATTTATCTTTTGACTAAAAGTATATTCCAAATTCCGATCGCGCATCTTATTGATAGAATTCGCGGAGAAAAAGATGATTTTTGGATTCTGTTCAGTTTCACGATTCTGATGAGTCTGATTCCGCTTTTATATCTTGTAATCGATACGCCGATAGAACTTTACGCCGTTCAATTTTTATTGGGTCTCTTTACCGCATTTACATTTCCGACATTCATGGCCATATTTACGCGACATATTGATAAGCACAAAGAGGGAACAGAGTGGGGCGTTTATTTTACACTCACGGATTTGACGAGTGCGGCATTCGCAGCAGTTGGAGGCTATATCGCTGTGACTGAAGGATACCCGGCGCTTATTGTCTCAGTCGTTATATTATCTTTTATTGGTTCAATGCTTCTTCTGCCAGTAAGGCCGTATATCCGCATGACTTAATCTAAACATGGCCATGAAATACCACCCGAAATAGGGTGGTGTTTTGTTATATATAAACGAGTGTTTAAAATAATTTAAAAAACCCACCAAGAATTGCCGATAGGAGATTTATGGTGGGTTAGTGGACATTTATCCACTTGACAAGATAGAAAAAATGATGCAGCGGTATATAGAGAGATTGATATGAAAAGAAAGACAAAAGACAAAATAAAAACATTAACAAAAGCGTTTTTTGACATTATGGCCATTGGAACCCTGGTAACTTTGGCGGGTCTTTTGTCGCAAGGTAGAACTGCGGATAAATTATTTAAAGCGCTTAAAGGGTATAGTATATGGCGCATAAAACAAATGTTAAGACAGCAGAAATTTTATGGCATGATCGAATATGATGAAGAAGATGAGAATAGCTTGATAGTACTAACTAAAAAAGGATTTACTCGCATAACAAAGGAAAAATTTAAAAAAATAAAAGGCAGGAAATGGGATCATTTATGGCGGTTAATATCTTTTGATGTGCCAGAGCGTAAGAAATCCAGGAGAAAATTTCAATGGCAGTTGCGTAGCCTCGGCTTTTATAAAATTCAAAAGAGTATATATGCTTACCCTTATGAGTGTGAACAGGATATAAAAGTAATAGCTTCACAATATAATATTACTACCAATGTCAGGGTTTTTATCGTGCCTAATTTAGGTGCTGATGAACAAGCAGCTAGAATGCACTATTTTCAAGAATATGATCCAAAAGAAATTTACCAACAAAAATTTGCCGATCGGCAATTCTTGGTGGGTGTTAGATAAGTTTGCCATTATATTTTTTGCTATGTAGTATCTATTTTATAAAGATTGAATGAGTATGATCAAATGGGATGAGCCGCTTGCGTTTGTGCATGGACTAACCACGCAACAGCGTAAAGTTTTAAAAAATTTGGATGTTGAAAAGGTAAGCGATCTTTTATCTATTTTGCCGCGTCGATATGACGACTATTCGCACCTTACCACAATTGCGGAAATCCCCACGGGTGAGCCAGTAACAATCAAAGTTACAATTAAAGAAATAAAAAGAGTCCCGACTTTTCGTAAACGCTTTGTGATAATCCGCGCTGTTGTTTCGGATGAAACCGGATCAATCGGCGTGTCGTGGTTCAACCAACCGTGGATGCTCAAGCAGCTCAAGGCAGGGGATGAGATTTATATTTCCGGCGCTGTTACGGAGCGCCCGCGATTTGGACGCGGATTCACAAGTCCACTTTGGGAGCCTGTGTCAGAAGAGACGGTGGCGGTCGGTAATATCGCGCCGGTTTATCCTCTCACCGGATCTGTAACTCAAAAAACTTTGCGCAAAATCATGAAAAGCGCGTTGGGAGATATTGCACCGCCTCAAGATCCAATCCCGCTCGAAATTCTAACGCGCGCTTCCGTAGCCAATCTTGGCGAGGCGCTCAAGTTCGTACACAATCCCGAATCCATGGAACAGGCTGAGCAAGGTCGCCGTCGTTTTGCGTTTGGCGAGCTTTTTACATACCAACTTGCTTTGCGAAGCGCGCGTATTCAGGCAAATGATGCTGGAGCACCCACAGTGAAATTTGACGAGCCGTTTGCCAAAAAGTTCGTTTCTTCTCTACCGTTCGAACTTACGCCAGATCAGAAAAAAGCAATTTGGGCGGCGGTTAAAGACATGGAGCAGCAAAAACCCATGCGCAGACTTTTGCAGGGAGACGTGGGAGCTGGCAAAACTATTGTTGCAGTCATGCTTAGTGCGCTCACATTTCGCGCAGGATCTTCAGCAGCAATAATGGCGCCCACAGATCTTTTAGCAAAACAGCACGCTGCTTCTTTCGAGCGCTTTCTCATACCGCACAAAATACCGGTTCTTCTTTATACATCATCAACACGCAGATTAATTGAGGGTGGCGAAACATCAGAACTAACTCCAACTCAGGCAAAGGAAAGGATAGCGCGCGGCCGTTTGGTTGTTGTTGGAACGCACGCGTTATTGGAGCAGGGGCAATCTCCGTCAGATCTGGCGCTCGCTGTTGTGGATGAACAACATCGTTTTGGAGTTGGACAGCGTGAAGCTCTTACAGTCTCCAGTCGACAGGATGGAAAAGTTCCGCATCTTTTATCAATGTCAGCAACGCCAATTCCGCGTTCACTTGCGCTCACAATGCTTGGTGATTTGGATGTCTCAATTATACGAACCAAGCCAAAAGGTCGCATACCAATTCAAACTCAGGTTGTGATAGGGGATAATGGTCGCGAAAAAGCTTATGCGAAAATCGTTGAGGAAACTAATGCCGGGCGCCGCGTTTTTGTGGTGTGTCCGCTTATCGATCCTTCAGACAAGCTTGGTGTAAAAAGCGTGGAAGCTGAAACGCGTCGTTTGTCAACGAAATCGCTAAAAGGATTGAGGATTGGAATGGTGCACGGTAGAATGTCTGCTAAAGAAAAAGATGAAGCAATGAACAGATTTGTGACTGGCGCGCTTCAAGTTCTTGTTGCAACCACAGTAGTTGAAGTTGGCGTTGATGTTCCGGAAGCCACAGTCATGATGATTGAAGGAGCGGAAAGATTCGGACTTGCGCAGTTACATCAATTACGCGGCAGAGTAGGGCGCTCCAAATTTCCATCATTTTGTTTTATTGCAGCAACAGATGTTGGGCCGGCGCTTGAACGTTTAAAAGTTTTGGAACAGACAAATGACGGCTTTAAAGTTGCTGAGGAAGATTTGCGATTGCGAGGGCAGGGGAATCTGCTTGGAGTTCAGCAAAGCGGCGCCACTTTGTTTCGAGCGGCTCGGACTGATGATTTAGAACTTATGGCGAGCGCAAGGGAGCAGGCAGCAGAGCTTTTGGAAAAAGATCCGGATCTTAGCGCTCACAAACCATTACAAAGAATCGTGTCTGATCTAAGGGACACTTCGCATCAGGAATAATTTTATTCTAAGTAAGGGGGTCGTATCTTGAATTCTGCATTTGGAAATGCAGAATTCAAGATACGACCCCGTTATAATCCTATAATCCTAACAGTCTAAAAGCATCCGGGAGATTTGACGCCTCTTTTACTTCAACGCCGCTTGGCACATTTTTATCTTGTCCTTTTGGCACAATAATTTTATTAAAACCAAGGCGCGCCATTTCTTTCAGACGAATTTCAGGCAAACTCACGGGCCGCAATTCTCCGGCTAGTCCAACTTCTCCGAATAAAGCTAATCGCGGATCCAACGGCTTATTTTTCACAGCGCTGGCAATTGCAGCGGCTAAGGCCAGGTCTATGCTCGGATGACGAGCATCAATTCCACCGGCAGCGTTTGCATAAACATCCTTGTCTAAAGCGTTCACACCGGCGCGTTTTGCCAGAACAGCCAGCAACATGCCCAAACGCGCGTTATCAACGCCTGTGGCTCGTCTAATGGGCGTTCCAAAGCCGGCAGGGGAGACAAGTGCCTG
>JAHIUG010000025.1 GCA_018817245.1 Patescibacteria group bacterium
GGCGGGTACGAAGGGATTCGAACCCTCGATCTTCTCCGTGACAGGGAGACATGTTAACCACTACACCACGCACCCAAGTTATTCATTTGTGGCAAGAGATTACCATGGATTTCTAGTTTTGACAAGGGTTGGTAATGATATACTTCGAATATATGCCAGAAATCAAAGTCAGCTTGAAATCAAAAGAAGGGGATCGATCTATCTACGAAGTTGAAGTTCGAGAAGGGGATTCGGCCACGAAACATGAAGTTGAGGTCCAAGATTCGTACGCGCAGAAATTGATTGGAAGCCGCTCCTCGATTGAGGAGCTGGTTCGGGATTCATTTGAATTTCTTCTGGAGCGTGAATCAAAAGAATCCATCCTTTCGCAATTCAATCTTAAAAAAATCGAGTTTTATTTTCCGGAGTTTGCATCTGTCATCTCGACTGAAGCGTAAGCGAAATGGAGAGATCTTTCTGAAAGATTTCTCCGCTGCGGTCGAAATGACATAGTTGGTTCCCTCGTGATGTCGATTTTTTTATTCTACTGGAACGCCTCTTTTATAATTAATGAAAAATGTATCTGGCACATCTTTGACAAAGCCGGCCCAGCCCTGCCCATATAATTCAATCACTTGTTCTTCATTATTAATCCAGCGGATAGTGCCACTTACGTCAGAGACAATATAAACTTTGGGATCAGTTTGAATTTTGATCATTGTGCCGGGTTTCATTGTGACATTAGTAGACAATCTGTAGCCTGCAAGTTGTTCGTTCGGAAGTGTGACGACACCTGAAAAGTCAGAAAACCATGTGAAATAAGTTGCGCTGTTTGGGAAAACGCTACGAGTTCCATTTGCGCGCAGACAATAAACAGTGTCGCTTAGTGCGCTTTTTGCCAGCATGGTGCACTCTAAATTCCCGGGCGTGAATAAGGATGCAGGACCGTGATAGCGATCATAATCCGCGTGCGTAAAATATTGATCGTGTGTATTTTCACCGAACGTATCTAGCCAGTTTAAGATCGCGCGAATATCCACCAATTCATAATCCACAACCTCTTCAATACCCGGTGAAATCTCGCGATACAAAATTCTAGTTGCCATTCCGGTTAGATTATTATCTGTATCAACTCCGGCACCACCAGAAGCGCCAGATGAAATTTTTGCATCAGTTTTAACCATACCTTGTTCAAGTCCGGTGATTTCGCCGCTCGTAATAGTTTGCTTTCCGTTCGCAATACTAGGATAAGCAATTATAGATAGGAGATCGCCAACCTCGGAGAATTCATCTGTTTTAAGATACGGAAATTCTTCGAGCTCTCGCTGCTGCAGGCGGTCGCCAATCTCAAGAATTGCGAAATCGCGGTTATTATTTTGATCAAAAACGTATTTTATCCAATCAGCTTCATAATAGACCCGCGGCTGATAGGTTAGATCGGTTATAAATCCCACTTCACAGTAATTAGCCGGTATCAAAGTTTCTACGTCCATAACGATATGCGCATTTGTGAGCACGTATCCTTTTTCAGAATTGATAACCACACCTGAGCCCTGACGGTTGCCACAATGCACCATGACAACAGCCTGTCGTGTTGTAAAAGGGATGTCTGCGGCAGTTACAATCGAAGAACTCAAAATCCCCGCTAGTATTAAAAGGGGGATGAATTTATGGGAATTACGAATTACGAATGAAGTGTTACGAATGTATGAATGCATATTGCGAATGCAAGAATATTAACATTCTGCTATGATCTTGTCATCAGAAGAACCTACAAGATACCGGCTACAAGCCACAAGCTAATATATGCCAACAATATTTTCTAAGATAATTGCCGGTGAGATACCGTGCCACAAGATTTGGGAGGATGATGATTTTTTTGCGTTTTTGGATATTAATCCGATTCAACCGGGACATGTTTTGCTTGTTACAAAAAAAGAGGTTGAACTTCCCTTTGACTTGGATGCTGAGATGTATTGCGCTTATTTGTTGGCAGCTAAACGTTTGATTGATCCAATACGCCGCGCAATGGGAAGTGATAAGGTTGGATTGATAATTGAAGGGCTGGAAGTTCCGCACGCGCATATTAAGTTAGTGCCAATTTCAAAAGCAGGGGATTTGGATCAGTCAAATGCAAGATTGGCGAGCGCAGAAGAGCTTGAAGCAGTGGCAGAGAAAATAAGGCAGGAAATCGGCACTCTGTCATCCTGAGCGGAGCGCGAGCGTAGCCGAAGGATCTGGCCGCAATGAGGCAGGAAATTCAGTGGGTATGCAGTAGGTATGTGGTAGGTAAACAGTAGTCAAATTAATTCGTACATTTCGTATATTATTCGTAATTTCGTAGACCAAATATGAAAAACAATCCAATAAGCTCTTTTGCCAGTCACGTAGTTAATCAGATGATTTTGCTCGGAATAGGTTTTATCCTATGGGCCATTTTATTCATTGTGTGGCCAGCAAGTTTCATTTATCTGGTAGCGGCATTCTTTATCATCTTTGGCGTACTGAGCATTTTTTACGCATTAAAGATTCGTAAGATTAAGAAAGATATTGAGAAGGTTGTAGGTAAAATCATTTAATAGGTTCTTGGTAAGAAGATCATCAAATCCCCCTCTTGGGTTAAGAGGGGGTTGTGGGAGTTACTGTAGAAAAGAATATGTCACAGCTTTTTAATGATTCGTCATTAAAAGAAAGGCGTCGAATCTTAAGAATAGACTAAACAGATGTCGAAGGACTTCTATGGTCTCGTTTAAGGAATAAACAAATTGGAAAAAATTTATTTTGAGATAAACAAGGAATAGGAATTAACCCCACCAACCTCCCCTTAAGCTGATCAAGGGGAGGATTTGATACAAATCTGCATAAAAAAAGCCCCAGCTGCGTGCGAACACACAACTGGGAGCGAGTACTTCGAGTAAAGAGCTAATTCTTGATACGAACCACCCAACATTGGGTGACGTCCCAGCAGGACTTCCCGTTTTTAGGCGGGTTCTTCTTTGCCTTTGTGCCTTTGCAGTTCACAAAGGCTGGGGTTTTATTTTCTTTGGACACGCTTTTCCACGCATCCAGACTAATTTGAAAGCAGGTCGGTGTTCCAGTAGCTTGCCAACGCGTGCCTTTTGTAGCCTTGACTACTGAGGCGATCGCACCAGCAGAAACAGGAACCACTTCCCACTCGATCGGCTTTGGCTTAAGGGGCGTACTCGGTTTGGACTCAGCGGTCCTTACCGGTTCCACCTTATTAGGCCTTGGCTTAGTTCTAGCCTTAGCAGTTGCGGTTGGCTTAGCTGCTGTGGCCTTCTCCGGACTTTCGTCCGAAAGATACAAACCAAATGTATAGGATAGAGCGCAAATCGCTCCAACCAACCCAACAACCTGCCAGTATTCTTTGAACCAAAGCTTCGCAGCTTCGATGGCAATCCCTACACGCATGTCGTGTTTAGGCTTGTCAGCCGGAGGCTTAAGCGGAGCAAATAGTCCGTTATCCGGATCCTTGATCGTTTCCGAACTTGGAACCGTATCACCAGCCGGTGCCGGAGCAAGCTGTCCCAAGATTGAACCGCTGATTGCCAACGGGTCAGGGACAGATTGAGGAGCGCTGCTTATGTCTGCAGGAAGCTCCTCTTTTTCCAGAACAGTTCCATCCGTCAGATCGATATCACCGTCCTCAAATGGTTTGGGGCTGGGCGGCTTCTTATGCCGCTTAAGTTGACCAAGCTGGAATTCAGCAGAAGGTCTGGATTCAGGTCCAAAACCGATTTTTGTGGAACCGGCCCCGGATTGAACATGTCGCTCAGACGAAACCGGAGCCTCGTCCTCGTGGACTTCAGCTTCCGATCCTGCGACCGGAGTCTCATCTCTGTCGCAGACTGCAACAGCGACGCCTTTGCGAGTTGCCAGGAAGCGAACCCTGTCATCAACGAATTTCAGATCAGAGACAATTTCGAACGGTCCCCATTCACTATTACCGTGATAGACATAGGCAGCGTCGCCAATTTTTGCGCAGAACAGGGGTAGCCCGGCTGCGAGGTTTAGATTCCATATCTCTGTCCATGGTCCACGACTCTCCGTGGTTCCATCCACCACCAGCCATTCGTTACCCTCTTTGGCGGCGTAGAGTGGATTGCGAAGATTAGTCCATGTGAGCTCTTTGATTTCATCGTAGGGCTCGCCATAATCACCATCTTCATAGATATTTGCCGCCGGTACCAAAACCGCGAACTTTCCACCGGCACGCTCGATTACTCGAGGATCCAGATTTGGTTCGGGGTCTGACACCGTACCTGACACCGTACCTGGCACCGTACCTGGCACCGTACCTGGCACCGTACCTGGCACCGTACCTGGCACCGTACCTGGCACCGGTTCGGAAACAGGAGCCGGTTTCGGTTCAGATGCAGGAGCAGGCTCAGGTGCGGGAGGCTCAGGCTCAGGAGTTGGTTCCGGTACCTCAGGCTTTTCAGCCATTGGCTCCGGAA
>JAHIUG010000026.1 GCA_018817245.1 Patescibacteria group bacterium
ACTGGAGCGTAGCGAAACGGAGAGATCTTTCTAAAAGATTTCTCCGCGTTGGTCGAAATGACAGATGCAAAGATTTCTCCGCGTTGGTCGAAATGACAGATGTAAAGATTTCTCCGCGTTGGTCGAAATGACAGATTGGGGGACTTGCGCGAAAATCTGTATTCTGATCTAAAAAGTGTCTATAATTGTAATCACGATTAATTCATTAACTATTTTTGCCATCAAATATGACAAAGGTATGTGTCACCTGTGATGCAGAACTCGCGGAAGAGCTGCGACCCGAAGGAGAACCTGAGGATTGCCCAAGCTGCGGAGGCGTAGGAACTGCCCAGGTAGAAGTTCCGATCATCAAATCCGACGACCCAGAAGAAGACCTGGATTTGGACGCAGATGATGATGACGAAGACGAGGACGAAGAAGAGAGCTGGTAATAAAATAATACCCTGTGACTATCACGGGGTATTATTTTTGCTGTATACTACAGTTCATGCTTTACGATTATAAAAACATGCATATCTCAACCGCGGAATTGCGGGCATTGAGATCTCGACTGAATGACGCTAAAAAGAAAGTTTTGAAAATGGCACGGAAGGGTGAGCAGGGTTGGTTGGATTTGCCTGATGATAAAGATATGGTTGAGCGTGTGTATGAAATCGCCAGTGAAAAAAAGAAATTTAAAAATTGTTTAGTAATTGGAATTGGCGGTTCGGATTTGGGAGCGCGCGCTTTGAATAAAGCCGTTCGAACGAAAAACGGAATGAAATTATTTTTTGCGGGCGGAAACACTGATCCTGATGAATTACACGCTACACTTTCCGGACTTGATCTTAAAAAGACACTGGTTAATATAATCTCCAAATCCGGAAATACAATCGAACCTATGGCCGCGTTCATGATTGTGCGCGAGGCTCTTAAAAGGAAAGTGGGAAGAAAGTATGGTCGCAACATTGTGGCAACCACAGATATAAAAGGCGGTTCATTGCGAGAACTGGCTAAGAAGTATTGCTGGGCAACACTGCCTGTTCCGGAAAATGTAGGCGGTCGTTTTTCCGTATTAAGTGAGGTCGGATTATTCCCGGCTGCTTGTGCCGGCATTGATCTTGATTTGCTATTGCGAGGAGCGCAAAAAGTTCGCAATGCTTTTGTAAAAGAACTTCCACTTAAAAATGATGCTTGTTTATTTGCTGCGCTCCAATACCTTTCATATAAAAAACACGGTAAGAAAATGCAGGTTCTTATGCCGTATGCGGAAGGTTTGCGAGATTTTGGACTTTGGTATCGCCAGCTTTGGGCTGAGAGTTTAGGCAAAGATGGAAAAGGACCAACTCCAATCGCAGCAATAGGTGCCACGGATCAGCACTCGCAAATACAGCTTTATAACGATGGGCCAAACGATAAAACAATTACGTTTATTGAAGTTAAGAAGTTTGAACACCAGACCAGAGTTCCATCAATGGCCGATCTTCCAAAACTTGGTTATGCGGAAGGAAAAACTCTGGAGCAGATTATTCACGCTGAACGACGGGGAACTGCGCGTGCGCTTACAGAGAACAGCAGATCAAATGGTACGCTTTTTATATCACGGCTAAACGAGGAGAACATGGGAGCTTTGATTATGTTCTTTGAAATAGCAACTGCAATCTCCGGCGAACTTTATGGAATCAATACATACGACCAACCTGGAGTAGAAGCTGGAAAAATCGCAATTGAAAATATTTTAAAATAATACAACCTCTGTCATTTCGACCCCCGATACATCGATCGGGGTAAACTCCGCGGAGAAATCTTTCAATCTGTCATTTCGACCGGAACAAAGTGGAGCAGAGAAATCTTTCAATCTGTCATTTCGACTGGAGCGGAGCGGAACGGAGAAATCTTTTATAGAGATCTCTCCACTGCGGTCGAGATGACAGGCACGAAAGATCTCTCCACTGCGATCGAGATGACAGGCACGAACGATCTCTCAGCGCTGGTCGAGATGACAGGTGGTAGCCTCGGACAAACAAAAGAGATATAATACATTTGATTTTTAAATTCTAATATAAACATATGTCAGACAAAAAGAAAAAATCTCATTTAGGTGCGGGAATGGTGATAGGTGCCGCGATTGGCGCAGCTGCTGCCGCGTTCATGCAAACAAAAAAAGGCAAAGAACTCAAGGACGACTTAACTAAGAAAACATTGGCTTTGCAAAAGAAGATTAATGCTGAGTTGAAGAAAAAGGGCGCTGTAACAAAAGCGGGCTATGAGGATTTGGTAGACAAAGTGACCGCATATTACGTTGTATCAAAAAATATCACCAAAACAGAAGTCCCGGCTGTGAAAAAAACTTTGATGACTCACTGGAAAAAAATTGAAGCCGGCTTAAAATCTGTAGACAAGAAACCGGTTGCTAAGAAAAAGCCTGCAGCTAAGAAGAAATCTCCGGCTAAGAAGAAGATTGTAAAGAAATAAAGAAACCAAAAGAGCGCCAATCATGGCGCTCTTTTTTGTCATTGCGAGGAGTGGAGCGACGAAGCAATCTTTTTGATTAGATTACCGTGCTACGCTCGTAATGACATTCAGACGAGATTTCTCCGCTGCGGTCGAAATGACAGATGGCGTTACAGGTTATTTAGAGATTGTAATCGCATCCCCATCCGCATCCACGGTCACAGAATCATTTTCTGAGATTTTGCCTTCGATTATCTTTAACGACAGATCATCCAGGATTAAATCTTGGATTGCGCGTTTAAGTGGGCGTGCGCCGTATGATGGGTTGTAACCCTTGTCTGCAATCAGCTTTTTAGCTTTATCTGTAAATGTAATAGTGATTCGCTTACCCCTTAATCGATCAGCAACAAGCTGCAATTGCAAATCCACAATCTTTAAGAGCTGCTTTTTGCCTAAAGAATTAAACATCACAATCTCATCCAAGCGATTTAAAAATTCAGGACGGAATTGGTCGTGCAGCATGTCCATTACTTTTTCTTTTATAGTTTCATCTTTTGCATCTTCGCGCTCCTTGTTTTCTTTGCCATGAAAACCGATTTCATCAGTTTTAGTTCCCCAATCCAGGATCATGTCAGATCCTACATTAGAAGTCATAATCACGATTGTGTTTTTAAATGAAACTGTTCGGCCTTTACCGTCAGTCAATCTTCCATCGTCAAGAACCTGAAGCAGAGAATTAAAAACCTCAGGATGCGCCTTTTCAACTTCATCAAGAAGTACAACCGAATATGGGCGGCGTCGAACTTTATCCGTCAGCTGACCACCCTCGTCATAACCAATATATCCGGGAGGGGATCCAAGCATTCGCGAGACTGAATGTTTCTCCATGTATTCCGACATATCAATTCGCACAATGGAATCTTCATCATCAAACATAACTTCTGCCAAAGCTTTTGCCAGCTCGGTTTTTCCGACTCCGGTGGGCCCGAGGAACAAAAACGAACCAATCGGACGATCCTCTTCGCCAATGCCAGCGCGAGAACGTCGTAAAGCGTTAGAAACCGCCTTTACAGCCTCTTCCTGCCCGACGACCCTCTTAGCCAGCTCTTGTTCCAACTTGGCCAATTTAGCAGCTTCTGACGCAAGCATTCGAGAAACCGGAATACCGGTCCAACGCATCACAACGCCAGCAACTTCCTCATCAGTAACAGCATCTTTAAGAAGTCCGCGTTTGCCTTGCATTTTTTTAAGCTGCACGTCGATTTCCTTTAAATTAGCTTCCAATTTCGGAAGTTGACCATAACGAATTTCTGAAGTCTTTTCAAAATCACCGCCTCGCTCTGCGATCTCAGCCTGACTTTTTAATTTATCGAATTCAGACTTTGCCGCGCGCATCTTATCTATGATTTCTTTTTCCGCTGTCCACGAAAGTTCAAGCTCATCAGTTTTCTCCTGAACTTCGGCCATGTGTTTTTCCACCTCGGAAAGTCGTTCTTTGGATTCAGCATCTTCTTCTTTAGACAGAGCGCGTTTTTCAATATCAAGTTTTATCAGCTCCCGTTTTAATTTATCCAAATCTTCGGGCATTGAATCAATCTGCATTCGCAAAGCAGACGCAGCTTCGTCAATAAGATCGACTGCTTTGTCCGGCAAAAAACGATCGGTTATATAGCGGCTGGAAAGATTTGCGGCCGCGACCAATGAACCGTCCGTAATGCGAACACCATGGTGCAATTCGTATTTGTCTTTGATCCCGCGCAAAATCGCAACCGTATCATCAATGCTCGGTTCTTTAACGTAAACCGGCTGGAAACGACGCTCAAGAGCAGGATCTTTCTCAATATGTTTTTGATATTCTTTTAAAGTGGTGGCACCAATCGCTCGAAGTTCGCCGCGAGCTAACGCAGGTTTTAAAAGATTTGATGCGTCCATTGCGCCGCCCTCACCGGTTGATCCGGCTCCAACCAATGTATGAAGCTCATCAATAAACAAGATAATAGAGCCATTAGAATTCTCAACCTCGCGAATAACTGACTTAAGTCGCTCCTCAAATTCACCGCGAAATTTTGTTCCGGATAAAAGCGCACCCAAATCAAGAGAAATAACTTTCTTGTTTTTAAGAGTTTCAGGGATATCGCCATCCACAATTCTCTGCGCCAACCCTTCCACAATCGCAGTTTTACCGGTTCCAGCCTCGCCTATAAGAACAGGATTATTTTTCGTACGACGCGTGAGCACTTGCATTATGCGACGTATTTCATCATCACGACCTATAACAGGATCGAGCTTATCGTTCTGTGCCAATTCCGTAAGATCGCGCGAATATTTTTCCAAGGCCTGATATTTCCCCTCTGGTTCAGGTGAATCGACTTTTGCGC
The DNA here is from genome assembly GCA_018817245.1 of Patescibacteria group bacterium. GTDB lineage: Bacteria > Patescibacteriota > Patescibacteriia > 2-12-FULL-60-25 > 2-12-FULL-60-25 > JAHIUG01. Next base: position 4,812 of record JAHIUG010000026.1, read on the forward strand.
TGCCACGAACATCTTTGAGCGCAGTTAAAATAGAATCTGTAGTTACGCCATTATGATTTAGTATTTCCGCAGTTTTATCATTTCCATCTGTAAGCGCCAGCAACAAGTGTTCAGTTGAAATATATTCGTCTTTAAAAAAGCTCGCTGCTTTTTCTGAATTAACAAAAGTTCGCACCATGTCTTGTGACAGGTGGATTTGACCAAGTGTTCCCGAAGAAGAGGAGACTTTTGGAAGTTTGTTCAAAATAGATTCAATATCGCCCTTAAGATCAGCAACCTCAATTTGCAATTTCTTTAAAATTGACGGAACCACGCCGCCTTCCTGTTCGAGGAGCGCGGATAATAGATGAGCGGTTTCAACTGCCTGCTGACCATTTGACATAGCAAGCTGATGGGCAAGCTGAATAGCTTCTTGAGATTTTGTAGTAAAATTTTGAGGTAGCATATATTTCTGGAACCTAGAATCCATAATCTGGAATCCGAAAGGTAAATTCCATTCGGGTTACGAGTTCCAAGTTATGGGTTATAAATAGAGGGTTTTTGACCACATCTAGCAGTCGCTATTATAGACTGCTAATGAGATTTTGGCAATAGTTAACCAAAAACCGTCCATAGCGGACGGCTCGTATTGTCATTGCGAGAAACAAAGTGACGAAGCAATCTTTAGACTTGTCATCTCGACCGTAGCGGAGAGATCTCATCTGAACGAGATTTCTCCGTTTCGCTGCGCTCCAGTCGAAATGACAGTTATAAAGATTATTGCACTCTTGCTTCCCAGGTTTGCGTCTTTCCATCAACTGTAAACGAGTACCAGATCTTTCGTGTTCCATTGAATTCAAGTGGACCAATCCTGTACCAGTTGAGTTCGTATTCCATATCTTTTGGAAAACCATGTAAGAACATTGGCTCATCCAAAGTTTGGCCTCTTAGAGCTATCGCGCCCTTTTCTGCAGAAATGTATATAGGCGTGGCTCTAAGACTAAAGGTTTTATCAACCTCATTCCAATCCCATTGTATCTCTTCTCGTGTTATCTGTTCATAAACCCCATCAGTTTCCAAAAAATACGAAGTTTTAGAATAATTATCACAGTCATCACAAGGTTGTTTTACAACAACAATAATCTTGTCATGAGCTACCGGATCTATACGAAACTCCATAGTTGTATTCAATGGATATTCTCGTATATTTCGAAAATAAACCGGACTTCTGTCTCTAGTTGAACCATCTTGTTTTAATATAGAGACTATTGAACTACCTTCTACGCCTTTGTCTGTAAATTCTATTTTGCCGGGATTGTAATATTGACCGTTGAAGAAATCCCATTTAACAGTAGAATCAGCTTTAATAGAAATTTTTGGATTAAAGTAATCCGTGAAATTAGTATCCTTTGAAATCAATGTTAATCGATCATTGGTATGAAAGATTACGTTCTTACCAAAACAACGATTAAACCAAGGATAAAAAGTAAATCGTGCTTCATTCCAATATCCATCTACATATGGAACAGGGATTAATTTACGTGGACCATCACCAGATCGTTCGATTATATACTGTATAGCTGGGAATGTTGAAGTTGCTGTGTTATCCGAAGCAAATCTTTTTTCATATAATACATAAGCTACATTATCGCATACCATTGCAGATGTTCTATTTTTAGCAATGGTTGTATTCCAATTTGAATCAGCTGTTCGAGTTTCAATACCACCATTGTCATCAAAAACATAAAAACTTCTATCATTCAGTATATCTTTCTCTTGATTAGGTATTTGCTTTTTTGAAACAAGTTCACTTTTTATAACCGGCCAAGGATCAGTCTCTTTAGATAACAAATCATCCATAAGCGCAGTTGCTTGAACTGGCTCAGTTGATTCAACCGGTTGGGAAGGGCGGTAAAGTTCGATTGTACGCTCACCTAACAATCTTATCTGAAGAGGATCATTATTTGGATTAATCAAATGGATTATATAATTGCGATGATATCTACTAGAGTATGTATCGCGGATTGCTACAGAATCACCGTAACATTCGGTGAGTAGCACAGCATGATCTTCATAAGAACCACCTCTTGCATTCGGATCATTATAAAAAACAGTACGAACTCTGTCTCCGTCCGTTATTTTAAAATGAAAGCCGTCTACTATACGAGTTGCTTCGATCCGATATTTACCGCAAGTATAAACCTTGAGGTTGTCTGGCTGAGATTCTGCAAAACTGAATGATGCGAAAACACCAGCTATAGCGATCATTAGAGCTACTAATATTGGTTTATATATTTTCATAGAATGAATAGTTTTTACCACAATTTCATTAAAAAGTCAATGGATACAGCTAAAGTTTAATCACATTTGGCTTTTCAATGATGAACAGTGTGTTGTAGTCAAAGTATTCAACATCTACAATTCCTTGATCTGTTTCAGCGCGAATATATTTCGGAAGACCGTTGCTTACACAAACTGAAAGTTCAACTCCTAAATCCGCATCATTCTCAATATTCGTTTCATACTTATCACAGTTACGACCACCGTCTTTTGTCTTGGTAACCTTAGTGCTATCCGGCAAACTGGAGCGGATTAAGGCGGCATCTCCTTCAACTGCTGATTTAAACGCTGATGTCATGGCTGTGGCAATTTCGGGCGCGTTAATCTCTAGCCACAAATCACTATCAGGCACTTTGATAAATAAAGTATTTCCAATGCCTATAACTTCGCCCTCCTGATCTTCAGTTGAAACCTTAATAGTGCCGTGGAATCTATCCGGCTTCATCACATCAATTCTACCGGTCGTCTGTCCCTGCTCGTTATCAATCAATAAATTAGCTCTAAAACTTTTTACTTCTTGAAATGCTACAATTGCCTCACGCAATTCTCGAAGATTTGTGACTGTTTGATCTTCAGGTGGTTTGGGCGGTGGAAGATAGGCGTTTGTGCCAAAACCCGCATTTGGATCGTCAGACTTTTGAACCTTCTCTTTACCGCAACCAAAACCAACCAAAGCTAAAAAGATTATGAGAAGAGGGAGTATAATTTTGTTCATATTATAGAATAGTATAACATCATCTCTGTCATCGCGAAGAGCAGACCTACCTGCCAGTATGTAGGGAAATCTTTCCATCCTGTCATTTCGACCGGAGCGGAGAAATCTTTCCATCCTGTCATTTCGACCGGAGCGGAGAAATCTTTCCATCCTGTCATTTCGACCGGAGCGGAGAAATCTTTC
>JAHIUG010000027.1 GCA_018817245.1 Patescibacteria group bacterium
ATCGGCCGTGATGTCATGGCAGAAGTGCTTAATTATTTTTTTAATTTTATAATCTGATATTTTGGCTTTGTTGACGAGCATAACTCTATTATATCAAGGAGTTTACTAGTCTAGAGCCTTATTTATTAGAGCGGTGCGTAATATTTTTGCAGCGAAATGCCATTGATTTCGTCCTGGGTCGGTTCGGGATCCTGCGTCAGCCGTTTGGAAATTGGAAATTGGAAATTGGAAATTGGAATTTCTGGATAAAACAGTGCGAAGCGCTTCAACCCAATGTTGTGGTTTTGCTGGATCAACGAACATGGTGCCCGGTGGCGCGGTTTCAGGCAGTGCTCCGGCGGTTGAAGCAATACATGGCGTGCCGAAATTTGCAGCTTCATGCAAAGGAAGTCCGTAACCTTCGTACCAAGACGGATATAGAAAGGCGGCGGCGTTTCTATATAGATGAGCGAGCTCATTATCCGAAACGCGGTTATTGGATCCTACCAACACTAATTCTAAATCTTCGAATCCTTTTTCTTTTTTCAGGATTTCCACCGCCATGCTCGCGGTTTTTGTATTTTTTCGCACATCACTGGATCCGAGCGCCAAAACATATCTCCCGGGGGCTGGCACGGGGGCTGGCACCGTGCCAGCCCCCATATCAAGATGTGGCGCTATAACAGGAATTACCAGAATTTTCTCTTCCGGAATTCCGAGTAGACGAATTGCATCGCGTTTTGTGGATTGTGAAACAGCTAAGAGCGATGCGGCATTGCATGTCAAATCTTTGGGGCGTACAGCTTTATGCCAGAGTTGCATTTTTTTTGAAAACCATTTTGGTTCAATTAGAAAAGACAAATCATGGAGCAGCAAGGTGTAGGGCCTTTTCACTCCCCCGACAAATCCTATGTTGGGAAAAAATACTCCATCTATTTTTCCAACACGCTTTTCAATTTCGCGATCAAGAGATGTAAGACCTGAATAGCAAGCAGCACTCCAAAGTTTATTCGGAACTCGGAGATGGACGTGTCTGCAGCTTGTAGCTTGTAGCTTGTAGCTTGTAGCATTACTTCCCGTTGTTGCGAGAATGAGCTCATCGTTCGGATACAAATCAACAAACGCTTCAACCAGGCCACGTGCTACGCGACCTACTCCACCGGCGGAATCTGCCAGCGGCCTTGCATCAATTAGCCAGCGCATGATCAATAAAGTCACTCATCTTTTGTGTGAATCTTTCCACGGAAAACGTTTCGGCATGAGCACGAATAGTTTTTGGATCAAACTTTGTCGCATCAAATCGAATAATCGCGTCTCCAATATCTTCCCAAGCTTGAGCTTCCAGATGAGTTCCTGTTACTCCGTTTATAACAGTCTCTTTGGTTCCGCCTTGTCCGTAACTGATGACCGGCCGGCCGGCAGCCATGGCTTCAATGACTGTAATTCCAAAATCTTCAATCTGTGGGCTAACGTATCCGATCGCATCACGATAAAGTTCTGATTTTTCTTCATCACTCACATGGCCGAGGAACTCCGTTTTAGAGCCAGCCATGGTTTTTAGTTTTTTCATCTCCGGTCCAATACCGAAAATTTTTAACGGCAGGTTGAGTTTTGTAAAGGCTTTTACAACAAGATCAAATCGCTTGTAACCAACCAGGCGTCCGCCAGCAAGCCAATATTTACCCGGACCATGACCGAGTGGAATGTTTGAGATATCAACCGGTGGATGTATTACATGAGCGTCGCGTCCGTAATATCGTTTGATGCGCTCGCGGCTTGTATTGGAGTTTGTGATCATAAGATCCGGCCGTTCCGCAGCAAGACGATCCCATTGTCTTAAATTGTGTAGCAGCGGTGGAAGAAGGGCACGCATTATTTTTGGCTGCGGCAGATCATTCAAATATCCCAATCTCTCCTGCCATAAAAATCTTGTGGGCGTGTGGCAATAACAGATATGTAAACTTTCAGGAGCTGCAATTACTCCTTTGGCAAATGAGCTGGCCGAAGAGATAACCAGGTCATAACCGGTTAGATCAAGATGCTCAATAGCTATTGGCATAAACGGCAAATACCATTGATAGATGCGTTTAGCAAAAGGCCAGTGGTTTAAAAAAGATGTATGAATGGTTCGATCGTTGAACTGTTTATTAACGCGTTCCGGATCGTGAATTAGCACAAAAGTTGGGGCTTGAGGAAACATTTGTTGCAGTACGCCCAAGACTCGTTCAGCTCCTCCATCTTGAACCAGGTAATCATGAACAAGCGCGACCCTTGGTTCCGGGCGCTGATTATTCGTAGTTCCGGGAATAATCGCCTGAATCGGACTGTTCATTTGGCTATCTTAGAGAGACTGCATCTGATAGGCAATAGACTAGCTGGGGTCGTATCTTGAATTCTGCATTTTCATCCACAGTTTTTCCCATTGACAAAATAATATTTTTATGGCAGCGGTATATATAGGCACTCATTTATTATGGCTAGAGCATTACGAATCGAATATCCGGGAGCCCTCTATCATATTACTGCTCGCGGTAATGAAAAGAGGGATATATTTCTAACTGATCAAGATAGATTGTTAATACTCGATTTATTATCCAAAATCATTAAAAGAGATAATTGGTTATGTCATGCATATTGTTTGATGAACAATCACTATCATTTTTTGATAGAAACTCCTGACGGTAATTTGTCTGCTGGAATGAAGTCGCTGAATAGTGATTATGCACAAAAATTTAATAAAGAGCACAATAGGGTCGGTCACTTATTTCAGGGAAGATTTAAGGCTTTCATTATCGAAAAGGAATTTTATCTATTAAATGTTGCTAGATATGTCGTTCTAAATCCAGTCCGCGCTTCTTTTGTAAATGACCCGAAAGATTGGCAATGGAGTAGTTATCGCGCGACTGTCGGACTTGAAAGCACGCCAAAATTTTTAACTAAAGATTATATTTTGAGGTCATTTTCAAACTATTATGTAAAGGCCAAAAATAGATATCAAAACTTTGTAACAGGAGGCCTATATGAGCCTTCTCCATTTGAGAAGATTAAAGAGGGGATCGTCTTAGGTTCTGATGAATTTATAAATAAAATTCAAAAATTCTCTAAAGATAAAGAAAAAATAAAAGAAATACCAATCAAGGAAAGGATGGTTGGAAGAAAAAGTTTAGAAGAAATATTCAAAACAGCAGATTTAGATAAAAAAAAGCGAGATCTAGCCATTGCCTCCGCGCGACTCAATGGTGGTTATTCAAATAGTGAAATAGGCAGATTCCTTAATTTGCACAATTCGACAATAAGTAGAATTGTTGATAAAAAATGCAGAATTCAAGATACGACCCCTTTGTGAGTTTAATAAACTCCTTTTCTATACAAAATGGTGAATGGTGTTTTTAGTACGATGTATAGATCCAGCCAGAGAGACCAGTTTTCTATATACCAGGCATCGAGTTTAATTTCATCTTCAAATTCTAAATCACTGCGTCCGGAGATTTGAGCAAGACCTGTTATACCCGGGCGAATGGCGAGCACGCGTCTTTGTTGAGGTAGATATTTTTCAACTTCACGCGGCTGATGCGGTCGTGGCCCAACTACAGACATGTCGCCTTTAAGCACGTTCCAAAATTGCGCAAGCTCATCCAAAGACCAGCGTCGAATAAATTTACCAACCTTTGTCACACGGGGGTCTTCAGCGATTTTATAGACCGGACCTTGTTTAATGCTTTTCTCCTCAATCAATTTTTCCTCAAGCTCAAGCCGTTCTTTTTGTTTGGAAAATTGAGGACCAATCGAATATTTGCGATACATGGAACGAAGTTTGTAAAGTTTGAAAGCATCGCCCTCTTCTCCAACCCGAATATTTTGGAAGATCAGCGGCATGCCGTCTTCAATAAGGATGGCCAACATCAGTATGATTTGAACCGGGCTAGTTATGATGAGTACAATTAAAGAAAAGAGAATGTCAAAAGCTCGTTTGGCGATTCGCCCCCATCCGTCCAGCGGCGTTCGTTTAACTTCGATAATAGGAAGGCCAGTGGATGTTGAAACTTCTATGTTAGAAAATCTTGCGGCAAAAAGATCAGCAAGATAATTGAATGTGATGTGTTCTTGCTCAGTGTATGCGATGAGATCAAGTGCCATGCTTTTTGGCAGGTCAGGATCAGCCAGCACTATTACGTCGATAGGTTGTTTTTTGCGTAGTTTGTCTAGAGCGTGTTTTGTTTCGTCATTCCAATCCGCGAATTTTTTAATAACCGTAAAACCCAGGATAGGCTGCATTTTATATTCCTCTGCGATTTTATCCGCTGCAGTAGACTTACCGATTATTACCACCTTTTTATGTCCGATTTGCGCTTTTAAAAGCATGTGCCGCATGGTGCGCAATGATAGACGCTCTAATGTTACAAACAGAATTGAGAAAATCCAAACCGCCAGAACGATAAAGCGCGAGGTTGCGATTTCTCTCTGAAAAAATACAATGGCGATCAGCAACATTGTTCCTGCTGTACATGCCAAAGCGATACGTCCGAATTCATTCCACGCTTTTCGCGGTCGCGTACTAAAGAGGCCGGCTAAGATAAATAATAAAATCCAGATAGCCACAAAGACACTGACCGTTTGAATGTATTCGGCAAATGGTACGTCTTGCAGAACCGGTCGCACCTCTGTAACAAAGCGCGAGAACCGCAACAAATAAGCTCCGACACCTGCAGCATAAAGAGCCAGGATATCCAGGGGAAGTTGGAGTGTTGTAAATGTGAGATCGATGCGTCTTATGCGCATATATAGGTCTACGAAATTACTTGATTACGAATTACGAATGAGGGTCTATGAAAGTACGAATTAACGCGAAATGTACGAATTATGAATTATGTTTGGAAATTGTAAGTTGGTAATCGAGACTTGTTACCACCGAATCTACTACTGGATTCACCATTGAATACGCCATCTAGCATCTACTTTTTTTCAGACACGTTTTTCGTCCTTCGCGTCCTTCTCTTCTCTTTGAATAACTTTTACAGCCTCACCACGTGCTCGGTATAAATTCATTAGTGAGAAGATCACGATTGAGGCAAAGATGATTCCGATGAGGTTGATGCCAAATAAACCGAAAGCTCCCAGTCCCGCTCTTTCCTGTCCGTCTGCGAATAAGATGCCGGCATTTACAATTGGAGGCAGAAGAGAAACTGAAACCGCGATGCCCGGTAAGGTCGGTGACATGTTAGGTCGTGCATAAGCGAATGCTGCTGCAATGCCGGCTGCCAGAGCCACGAAAAAGTCTTCGAGATGAGGTTGGGTGCGAACCAGGAGCGCAGACGTGTCAGGAGCGCGGCCGACAAATAAACTAACTACTACACCAACAACCAAAACAACAGCCATCATTTTTAATACGCCTTTGATTGAACGGGCTACCACTTCTAATCTACCGGTCACGATGGACGATCCGAGAGTGAGAACAGGCGCGAGGAGCGGAGCCACAAGCATAGCACCTATTACAACGGGCGCATTGTTTTGTATTAAACCAACCGCGGCGATGATTGAAGCCAGACAAATGAGTAGATAAAAACCAGGTGATGGTTTGCTTTCTTCAAACAGTCGATCTATCAGATCTTTTCTGTGTTTATCATCGATAATGAAAAGAATTTTCCAATTTTGCATATAACAATTTACGAAACTACGAATGAGGGTCTACGAAAGTACGAAATTACGAACGAGGGTCTACGAAAGTACGAATTAACGCGAAATGTACGAATGTTGTTTAGAAATTAGTGATTAGTAATTAGCAATTAGTAATTTGTTCTCGTGTTTTCGTGTTTTCATGTTCTTGTGTCTTATAGGATAGCATATTTGGGTACAGAATATGGATAGATGAGCGGATAAAACAAAAACACCGTCAGGAAAACTGACGGGGTTTTTGTGTTCGGGCAAAACGATAAGCCGAATTTTGTACTCCGACCGAAGCCGAAGTGATGACCATCTATCTGGGACTACGATTGCTCGTAGCCTCTTGCGAGCTACCAGCGTCCCGAAAGCTTTCGGGACTCTTGCTCTTGCACCGGAGAGGGTTTACCACACGTCATGTCACCATGACGCGAGAACGGTAGCGGTTTGACGAAGTGTCAAACTACATCCGATCACTTTTCACCTTTGCCCCAACAGTTGTCGGGGTAGTATTGTCTCTGTGGCACTTTCCCTAGATTTACGAAGTGAACGTAGGGCACGTGTCCTTTCCTTCAGCATCGCTATACTCTGGCCGCCGTTAACGGCTCTCCATGAATTCCGGGTTGCCCCAGAAAGCGGTGTTCGGACTTTCCTCTCTGTCCAACCGAAGCTGAACAAAGCAGTCATCTGTCCTACCCGAACGACGCGACTTTATCATAAAAAAGCTGAAATGTCAAGGCTTCGCAACCACAAAAGTCTATGGTAAGATCAGTTGGATATCATATGAAGAAAAAGGCAAATACTCGCTTTTTTATTTTTATTCTAATCGTGCTGTTGGCAGGGTTCGGATATTGGGTTTGGACACTAGGTTCAATACCGCAAGATACGCAAGAACAAACATCGCTGGAAATTAGTGATGGCACGGTTCAGATTCGTCAGCAGAGCAGTGACAAGTGGCAGGATGTTCTGGATGCGGACAAGGAGCTTATTCAAGAGATACAAAAAGATCTGAAGAGTAAATACGAGCGCTGGGGTGCATCTCTCCCAGACAGCCCATTTAACAAATTGGAAAGAATGTCTGAGCGCATTCATTTGACGTTGGCCGGAGAAAATAAATTTGAACTAAGCAGTTCTTATTTTGCGCGCCGTCTCTATGGGATAAATACGCTAATAGAAAAAGGGAAGTCCGGTTTGGCGTTTCAGTCTTTTACGGATATTGAAAGAGACATTGAAGATGCATTGAAGACAGCAAAAGATTCAGAGCAGCTCGTTTCAATGCAACGGATTGTATTCGAGCAATATTTGATGTTGATAGACGTTGGGCCAAGCTCACCCCTGTATCGTCTTAAACAAAAGCTGGAAGATTTGCAAAAATATTTGGTTGTGGATGATGCGGAGTTGGTGCTTTATACAGGTTTGCTCTCGGTTAATTCCAGGCTTGGTGAGGCTTGGGATATGGTTCAAGTGAACGAACTTGAAGAGGCAAAAGTTATTCTTGGAGCTGCACAACAGGGTATCGACAACATACAGCGCGAGTTAGAGCAGACGGCCGGTAATCTTTCTGCGGATGCGGTGAAAAATTTGAGTGCCGTTCTTAAAGCTCAAAAAACTTATGAGGCAACAATACAGAGCCAGATTCAGGCAATTGAAAAACAAGAGCAGGAAGAACAAGAGCGTGCTGAACGAGGTGAAATGGAAAAATTATCACTTTTTGCAGATCCAAATTCTGTTGTTATTAATGGTACTTCCAAACTAAGTTTAACTGGATTTTTTGAAGATGGCTCATCTGAAGATTTGACCTCCGAAGCTTCGTTCGAACTAGTGAGTGGAGAGGGTTTGCTGAATAGCAATTCTTTTACTTCTGATGAAGCTGGCAAAGCAGTTATTGAGGCGACCATGATTCGTGACGAAACTACGCAGACCGCTACCATTGAAATTCAGGTGACTGAAGCTAAGAAGTTATCAAAGTTAGAAATCATGGCACAGGGAGAGACTACAGTAGCGCCGGGGGAGACGGTTGATTTGGTTGCGCGCGCCCAATATGCGGATGGCTCTACTCAAATAGTTACTGTCGAAACCACATGGTCGAGTTCAGATAAAAATGTGGGATCTGTGAGCAACGGAGTTTTTACAGCTTGGATTAAAGGGAGCGGAACAGTTACAATCACGGGTAAGTACACAGAGGACGGTGTGAGCGAATCCGATTCGATTGTTTTTGAAGTTAAAGAGAGGGAGTAATTCATCGTTATAATTTTATCTGTCATCTCGACTGAACCTCGCCCTTTTGCGAAGAGCGGGGGAAACGGAGAGATCTTACGTACCTGTCATCTCGACTGAAGCGCAGCCTCGAAAGCTTTCGGGGCGAAGCGTAACGGAGAGATCTTTCAGAAAGATTTCCCTGCCTACCGGCAGGCAGGTTCGCTCCGGTCGAAATGACAAAAGTCAATATGGAAATATTAATCGATTTTTTTTCAAAACTTCAAAATCTGGACGAGCTAATCCGTTGGGGTGGTTACATTGGGTTGATTGGAATTGTTTTTGCAGAGACTGGATTATTTTTTGGTTTCTTTTTGCCTGGAGATTCATTGCTTGTGACAGCGGGTTTGTTTGCAGCAAAAGGAGATTTAGATGTTTTTATCTTGTTAGTGAGTTTGATTTTAGCTGCCATCATAGGAGATGCTACTGGATTTGAAATAGGTCGCGTATCTGGTAAAAAGGTTTTCGCGCGTGAAGATTCATGGTTATTTAAAAAGAAGCATCTTGAAAGAACACAAAAGTTTTACGAAAAGCATGGAGGCAAGACTATTATTATCGCGCGCTTCATGCCAATTGTTCGAACGTTTGCGCCGCTCGTCGCAGGAATGGCTGGAATGAAATATCGACGCTTTGCGCTCTTTAATATTGTAGGTGCGATTACATGGGTGACATCAATGGTTGGTATCGGTTATATACTCGGCCGCTCAGTCCCGGATATTGATAGCTACATTCACATCATAATTGTCATCGTTGTCTTCTTGTCATTGCTTCCGGGTATCATAAGCTACTTAAGATCAGGCCATTGGAAAAGGTGGTTTGAAAAGCGGAATGGGAAGAATAAGGACAGCTCTATTGCTGAATTCTAGGATTTAATGCCCCACCCCTGTCTCCTTGAACAACATCTCGTTTGGGGTTAAATAATTAAGAGTCTTCCTGGGTCTGTTGTTTAGTTTCTCTTGAATCCAGTATAGCTTCTCATGAGTTATGTTGGACAGAGAGGATCCTTTAGGAATATATTGCCGTAAGAGACCATTGGTGTTTTCCACGCCTCCTTTCTGCCAGCTTGCATACGCGTCGCAGAAGTAGGTTTGAATGCCATAGTCTCTTTTAAGTTTGATATGATTCGCTCCTTCTGATCCATTGTCATAGGTAATACTTTTAAATATGTGCTCAGGCAAGGTATCCATACTTTTTCTAATAGCGGTTTCCGTTTCTTGTGCTGTCTTGTCTTCAATCTTATGTATCCTTGTCAAAAGTAGCTTTCTTTCATGTTGGACGGATATAGCTTGTTTCTGACCTCGCTTTCCTTCCACCGTATCTGTTTCCCAATGACCGATTGTACTTTTTTCATTAATTTCCTCAGGTCTTGTATGAATTGATATACGTTCTGGAATGCTTGTTTTTTGGGGTTTTCTGCTAAATCTTCTTTGTCGCTTAGGTTTCTTCTTTCTTCTTAGATGAGTATAGGTATCTCCATACCTTCCTTCACCTTCATAGATATATTGATAAATGGTTTCAGTACAAACATATTGCCCTCTTAGATGTTTCCACTTCTTCTCTAAAAGCTCTGGATGATCTTTGAGACGACCTGAGATTTGTTCAGGTGACCAGTCCTCCCTAAGTTTCTCCAGTACAAAATCCTGAAGATCCTTGAACTTATACTTTTCCAGCTTTCTGTGGTTAGTCTTCTTAGATCTCTCTTCAGAGATTCTTTTAGCTACCCTAGCTCTGTATGGCTCACTCCTTCCGGAGTTCCTAGTTATTTCTCGACCAATAACCCTATGGTCTCGACCGAGCTGTTTTGCCATCCAACGATGGCTTTTATTTGTACGAACCCAGAGCTCAATGAACTCCCGTTCTATTTGTGTAATCCTTTGCATATGGACATGATCTTAACGGATTTATCCACAGAAGCGGAGATAGGTGGGGCAATGGGTTTAGAATGCAGCATTAACAATCCAGACTTGACTGAATAGTTAAAATAGACTATAAAAAACATAGCCGTTTTTAATAATTGGTTCGCGTAATCTTCGCATGAGGCGGAGATTTATGTTCACCAACGGCTTTGACAATAAGGAGGCTCGCCAATGGCTCGCCTTGCAACTATCGAAAAGGGACAGTGGGATCAATTCGATCGTAAAGTAAGTAGTACTCTCACGGCTGAGGAGTTACAAGAACTCAACAGGTACCCTAAGATCTGGGATTCGATGTTGGTTCACATGCGAACGCTCATGGGCTATGAGCGCATCCGCGGCTGTTTCCACTCACTCGACGAGAAGATCGAAATAGTGAAAGGATGGCCAATGATTTCTGATCGCTTCACTGAAGTTGATTTTCAGCAGGCATTGAAGGAGGCTGAGGGGCGACTTAAGCGCTTTGAACAAGAGAGCCCCAAAAATCATCTCCTCAATGTGGTTGTCTCAGTTTATTGGGGAAGTGTAGTTGAAACCTTTCTCTATGGCCGTGACCGGTTAAAGAGTGCGTTCGGTAGTAGGTTTCAGCAGTTGGATGTGGACTACGAGGTCGATGATCTTGGTGAGCGTCTCCAGCTCATTGACGGCGTGCAGGATCACAAAAACTGCATCCGTGTCGAAGTAGTCGATCTCGGGGCCAATTGGAATCAGAAAGACGGCATGGTTCCGAAGGATGTCCGAAACGCCCAGTCAGCCCACGCCACAGTGCTTTTTGCCGGTGCTCAGGATCCGGATTGGGTACGGCTGATGGATCGGGACAAGGGCGTACCTTGCGCCCTCATGGGTGGATACAATTTCACAGTGATCGGCAGCAAGGCCTGGGAACACTTGCCGAACCTATGGTTCTATTACGGGGATCGTGAGGCTAGGCTGGGTGCTAGCCTGGACTGCGGTCCTTTTCATGACTACTCGTTGCCCGTCCTCTGGGAGTAATTTTAATTCTCCGTTCTTCTAAAACCAAAAGAGCCGCGTTTATCTCAAACGCGGCTCTTATTTTTTTGTATTTTTTAAGCTCTTCCTAAACCAACTTTCTTACGAACTAAACACATTTTTTTACATGCAAGGTCGTGAGCTGCGTCGCGGCCCTTGTCTAATATTTTTTGTAATTCAGCCGGGTCTTTCAAATAATCTTGAATATCTTGTCGGATCGGATCCAACATTTCAGTTACAGCATCAGCAACAGCTTTTTTAAAGTCACCGTATCCTTTGCCCTGGAAATCATTTTCAATTTGCTTAATGGATTTTTCAGTAGCGTGATGATAGATAGTAATTAGATTTGAGATCGCGGGTTTTTTACCCGGGTCAAACTTAATCTCCTGGCCAGAATCCGTAACCGAGCGCATAATCTTTTTTCGAATAACATCAGGTTCGTCTGTGAGCGCGATGTAATTCGCTGGCGCTTCGCTTTTGGACATTTTAACTTTTGGATCGTTCAGCCCCATGATTCGTGCGCCAACTTTTTGTATCAAAGCTTGTGGGACTACAAATGTTTCTCCAAATTGAGAATTAAAACGACGTGCCAAAGTTCGAGCCAGCTCGATGTGTTGCATTTGATCTTCGCCGACCGGCACAGTCTTGGTATCGTACAGAAGAATGTCTGCAGCCATGAGAGTAGGGTAGCTATATAGCCCAACCCCAACTTTCTCACCGCGCTTTTTTGATTTGTCTTTAAATTGTGTCATTCGCTCCAGTTCTCCCAGCCTTGTGATGGTTGATAAAATCCAGCCAAGCTCAGCGTGTTCCGGAACTTCGCTTTGAACATATATGCTACAAAGCTTTGGATCCAAACCCACGGCCAGATATGTTGCGGCTGTGTTTAAGATATTTTGTCGCAGTTCTTTTGGATCCTGAGGAACTGTAATGGCATGAAGATCAACCACACAAAACATGCAGTCATATTTTTCTTGCATATCCACCCATTGTTTAAGCGCACCGATGTAGTTTCCGATATGCAGAATGTTGGTCGGCTGGATGCCTGAGAAGAGTCTTTGTCTGATCATGGAGATATGGTACATCAGATGGCGTATGGGCTGAAGGGCTTAGGTGTCCTTATAGAGTTTGGAAATAAATGTTTTCAGTTGTTTATGAATACAAGAAGCTTTTTCACAGGAAGAAAAGTGCTCCTCAGAATTAATGTATCCATAATCAAAGGCACAATCAAAGCAAGCTACAACTTCATTCACGGAAGCTAGAGCCATATTGAGGAATCTGCTGAAATCCAAATCCGTATATTTTTGCGATCCTTCGGCAATATTTAAAAGTACTGAGTCTAGAGCTCGGAATATCTGAGAGGTTAAGCCGAAGCGTTCTTCCTTTGGAAAAGATTTTTTTACCAACAATTTTATTTCTTTACGAAAAAATCGCGCATCTTGATATACGCGAAATTTTCTGAATCGAAATACATCTTCCATAGCCCTTTACTCGCGTTCCTACCATAGCCCTTCAGCCCTTAAGCCAAAGAGCCCTTTGGCCATATTACACTTCTATAACAATCGGCATAATCATAGGACGGCGTTGTGTTTTGTGGAAAAGGAAGTCTCCAAGCTCATCCTTGATTCTATCTTTGAGATAGGTGCCATTAGCGCTTGAGCGTGGATCCTTGTCTTTAAGGATGTCTTCAATTTTTTGTCGAGATTTTTGAATCAATTCTCTGTTGTCCTTCATGTAGATGAAGCCGCGTGAGATTATATCCGGCATATTCAGAAGTATGCCCGTACGTTGTTCTACAACCGCGATCACAATCACAATTCCATCATCAGCCAGTTCTCTGCGATCACGAAGAACAATGTGGTTAGTGTCGCCGACGCCCAATCCGTCAACAAATACATATTCGGTTATTACTTTTTTGTTGGTTAGTTGTCCTTTGCCGCTCTTGTCGAATTCAATAATTTGGCCGTTGTCGGCAATTAAGATATTTTCTTCGGGTTTAAATCCACCGGCAATGGCGGCCTTCGCATGTTCACGCAAAAAAGCATGATGTCCCTCAATGGGAATGAGATATTTAGGCTTTATCATTTTGTGCATTTCAACCAAGTCGTCTTGTTTTGCGTGTCCTCCAGCATGAACGTCCATCATATTATAGTGAACAACATTTGCTCCTTCGCGATACAACGTATCTTTAACACGCTGAACAGATCGTTCATTGCCTGGAATTACGGACGAAGAAAACACGATGGTATCTCCGGGTTCAATTTCGATATGTGAATGCTCACGATTCGCAATACGCATCAAAACAGCGCGCTCCTCACCCTGTGCACCGGTACAAACAATGGCTATTTTGTTGGGTGGATAATTGCTTATTTGTTTGGCATCAATGAGCGTGCCTTTCTTAATATTCATGTATCCCAATTCTTGCGCAATCGCGATATTGGATTTCATGGAGAAACCTTCGATTGCAACTTTTCGATCTAATTTTTCACAAGCCAGAATGATTTGTTTGATACGACTGATCATTGAGGAAAATGTACCGATGATCACACGACCCTTCGCGTTACTGATGATATCGTCAATGTTTGTTTGAATTTCGCCTTCCTGAATCTGACGTCCTGTTAAGCAGGCGTTTGTGGAGTCGATCATAAGAGCGAGTACGCCCTTCTTCCCGAGCGCGATCATCTTATCTCGGTCTTCAACTGACTGTCGTTTATCTGAAGAATCCAGTTTAAAGTCTCCTGTGTGAACTATGGTTCCACAAGGAGTGTGAATCGCAATACCTAAAGCTGTAGGAACTGAATGAGCTACCCCGAAGAATTCGACTTTAAATGAGCCGAGCTGTAGTACATCTTTGGTTTGAATCGTATGTAGTTTTAATGGAGGGGAGCCGCGATGATCTTCCTGACGTTTTTTAATAATGGCGCCGGTCAGATCTGTGGCATAAAGAGGCGGATTGCCGATTCTTGGCATTACGTGCGGAATAGCGCCAATGTGGTCAAGGTGAGCGTGCGTAATAATTACACCGCGAATATTTTTCTCCTTGCCCTTGAGACATGAAGTGTTTGGAATAATATAATCCACGCCCGGCATGTCTTCATCCGGAAACTGTAAGCCCAAGTCAATGATGATTATGTCTTTACCGTATTCCAATAAAGTACAGTTACGTCCGACCTCTTCATTGCCGCCCAAAATCATGATTTTGAGTCGATCACCCTTGCCGCTCAAACTATCAACATCCTTGCCGGTTTTTAAATACGGTTTGTTTTTGTAGGTATGCATGCGCGTGGGTGCGGAAAAAGCGCCACCCATACGTGAAGGCTGTCTTTTTTTGCCAGATGATGGTTTCTTTGTTTTTGAAGCCGAGCTCTTGGAGTCGTTATTATTTTTGTGGTTCAAAGAAGCTTGTTTAACGGCTTTTGCAATAATGTCGCTAGCGTCTTCTTCTTTTGTGATACGCGGTAAATTCTTTTGATTGCGTGAGGCTGAAGTGTTTCTGCCTTTGAACGCGCCACGTCTTTTGTTTCGGCCACCGAAATTTGATCGTGAGCCGCCAGAAGCTACTCCCTGTCCGCTAAAGGAGGAACTGCCATTTGTAAATATTTCCATAAATAAAACTAAAAATTAAAGTGAAAGTTAAATAATTAAAAAATCTGAGATAGGTATTTGGTTTTGATATTTTTTTCTCGTCCTTGCAGGCACGAGGTTAAGAATATTTCACCACCGTCGAAATATGCGCGATTCGGGCAGATCAGCGACGAGAGTGAAAGACTTGCCTACCGGCAGGCAGTGATGAAGATAGGATAGCGTAAAATGGGTAATTTGTCAATAGAAATGTTGGTGCCGCGGGAGGGACTCGAACCCTCACAGCCTTGCGACTACTAGAACCTGAATCTAGCGCGTCTACCAATTCCGCCACCGCGGCTTAGTTCGAACGGCGACCGCAATCATGCCCCGTTTTATTCATTTTGTCAACCGCATAATCATTATACTAAAGCTTAAAATGCTGACGAAGATAGCCTCTTACCTTACGAAGCACAGGACTGTTGACTGCGCCTATTTTTTTAATGAATCGTTTTTTATCAAAAGAAGATATTTGTTGAACTTTGATTAATGAATTGGTCATTAGTCTGTTTTTATTATCTTTTGGAACCAGAATGTCCGGCAAATTCCAGTTATCAATTCTGGAAGACATGGGCATGACCGTGACATAAGGTGATTTTTTTGCAGATGATTCGTGTTGCAGAATCAAAGCTGGACGTATCTTTTTATATTCACGTCCAACACTTGGATCAAAATTTACTAAAAAAATATCACCCTGTTTCATACTATTTTAGAGACATATAATATTTTACTTCCTCTTTTGTCAGATAGTCATCTTCCATATCCTCGATCGCGGAACGTTCAATATCTTGTTCCGTAGCCTCTTCCAGGTGCGTTAAATCAGAAACAGGGGATAGCCTGGCTATTGGTTGACTCTGATAAATAATTAAAAACTCCTCACCCTTTTTTAATTGGGATCGTACGAAGGGAAGCTGTGTTCTTAGATCTTTGACTGAAATCGCATGCATAAAATTAAAATCAATTCATTTATAGTTTAACCTATTTTAAAGATTTGTCAACTAAAACAAGATCATGAAAACACGAGAACACGAGAACACTGATTAATTTTATACAACTTGGAATCAACAATCTAGTGCAATTGGGTGGTAACATCACTCAGTATGCAAAACACGCCATATAACAGGCTCTCAAATCATGAACGAGAAGAGATTAGTAGAGGTCTCGCTCAAAATGAGAACCAAATAGATATAGCCC